>JBEKLV010000244.1:0-4943 GCA_050008835.1 Bacteroidota bacterium
GAGCGCTTTTGCTTGTTCGATGGTTGTGGTGATCGGTTTCTCGATTAGGAGATGCACGCCGCGCTTGATCACTTGCATTGCCACATCGTAGTGCGATTGCGTCGCCGTTGCAATGCTGACCGCTTCAACTTGAGACAGCAGTTCATCGAGAGTCGAAAACGCTCTAATTCCAAACTCAGCCGCTACCTTTTTTGCTCGCTGTGAGTCTACATCATATACGCCAATCAAATTTACCAAAGAAGTCTGCGCGTACATTTTCGTGTGAAGACTGCCAAGGTGTCCAACGCCAATAACTCCAACATTCAAGGGTTCCATCATTCATTCCTTATTTTTAACAGACAGCGAATTTGTTCAACATAAATAATTATTGCGAAGTCACTTCCGTCCCGCCGGGACTTTCCTTCTGTGCCGCAAGAAGAATTCTATCGAAGCCGCCAAATCGCACATCGTGATAATAAACCAGCGCTGTGTACACGTTCACTGTTCGCCAATCGTTACCTTCAAGCGATATCCAATCATTTCCGTTGAGTACATACTGATAATCGTATGCCCCGCGGCGAAGCCATGCAAGAAGTTTGTATTGTTTTATTGCTTCATCATACTGCAACTGCCACTTTTCATCTACTTTCCATCCATTGAAATCGCCCACGACATAAATTTTTTCATTTGTATTTTCTTCGGGCAACCCTAACTCAAACTGAAACTGCACGTAATCTGCATAAGGGTTTCCCGTAACAAGCGCGGACGTTCCATTCTGGTCTCCCGTACCTTGCCATTGCCATCGATTCATATCAGCGCCATCGCGCGATCGCAAAATTTCATAAGGCGGAAAAAGATCGGTGTTGCTAAGATCTATAAAGCGATATTCATTGCCAGGCTGAAGATTATCAATCATAAACTTCAAATTGTTCGTTCCAATGCCATCAATGAATGTATTAGCATTTCTATTATCTATATCAATCCTGTGAGGTGTTTCTATTTCCCGGTTACGATAAACATCAACCGTTTTAACTAAGTTTGCATATAGCGGGCTTGAATCATCCATTCGCTGTGTTGGAAGTGTGAAGGACAAAATTGCTTTGTTCACTTGATTCTGGGGAGAAATCTCCGATTGCAGATAGCGATTAAAAATTGTCAGGACTGAATCTTCAATTTTTTCTACAGCAAATAATTTCCCATCGGCCAGTAATTCATTTTTATCTTCGTTCCATATTTCGATTTTATAATTGCCCGATTGCGGTAAATGTTCTAACCCGTTTACTCCCGGTATTTGAAATGAATACGTCCATCGATAATATTTTACTCCGCCGCGGACTATTTCAAATGGAATCTGGCCTGTGGAATGATTTCTAAACTCATCATTGATGAACGATGACTGGGTAACATTCCAATCTTTATCGCAATGGAATAACTTCACTCGATAATTTTCTACCGTTGTGTTATCGACATCAAACGAAATTGTCACCGGATGCGAATCCAACAAGACTATCGGAAACTTCGCTTTTGCCGTGCCGTTGATACGGATGCTTTTAATACGCCCAGAATAAATCGTCTGCGCAGAACACGACACAACAACAGCAAAAAAGAGTAGCGTAATCGTTCGCATTGACTATCTTAAAATTTTATCAAAATGCTTCGCCATAGTTCAGTCTAATTATTGGTGATTTTTGAACTATCTTCTAATTGAACTGCACATTCAGCCAATCTTGAAATTCTTTTGTATTATTAAACACAAAATCTGTTTTCATCTGCAGTACTTTTTCTTTTGCGTATGAATCCCACACGACAGCAGCTATCTTCACGCCGGCTTCGTGTGCAGCCTTTACATCGGAAACAGAATCCCCTACCATCAACATTTCATCCGGCTGAAGCGCAAAGTGTTTCATAATCTTCAACAAGCCTTCAGAAGATGGCTTGTGCTTGACAACATCATTTCCTGTTACCACATAATTAAAATATTTTTCAATGTGAAATTCCTGTAATGTAATCGTTGCAGTGCGTGTTCCCTTACCAGTGAAGAGAGCCAGCATTTTACCGCGTTCCTTTATGGAACTGAGAATGTTTTCCATACCTGGATAAATCTGCGCCAATTGATTGTGGTGCGTACGGTAGAACGAGAGATAGTCTTTCATCACTCTATCAATTTGTTCCGGACGAACAACAGCAAGCAATGCTTCTTCTTCCGGCGGACCGAACATCGCGGTTATTTCAGGTACGTTATATGTTCTTCCCGCATATTTTTGCGCGATGTAATTAAATGAATCATAGATGAGTTGGTTTGTTTGAGTTAATGTTCCGTCCATATCGAATACAATACATTTTAAATGTTTCACCAATTATTCCTTATTACTATTATAATGATTGCTCAAGAGCATTGCTTCACATAGAACCCGATCGAAAGGTGACGATTACACTGTATACTGTAATATAAACACAAAACGCATTAAGCGGAACACTGTTTTTCTGATCTTGTCTCTTTGTCTAAAGGTATTATACGATTCATTAAAAACATTTTATTACCAAATCATGTAGAATCCCTGCCTGCAGCATGCAGGCGACCAGCAGATCGGACAACTCTAGGAAATCAATATTAATTTGGTCAATGTTCATTAAGGCCATTCGGTGACTTGACTCCACAACTGTTTAGTCTCGCACTCAAGCTCCCAAATTGTATAAAATGCTCAAGCTTGCTTATCCTTCAAAAACTTTCTAATTTGATTTTGTGAAAAATCAAATCGTACTCAAGAAAAACGAAGAACACAGAATTGCTGCCGGACACCAATGGGTGTTTAGCAATGAGATTGCATTTCTTCGCGGTACACCGGAAATCGGTGAGGTCGTTGAACTGCTCCGGCATGACCAAAAGTTTCTTGGACTTGGCTTTTATCATCCTCATTCGCTTATCGCTTTCCGTTTTCTTACATCAGAACCGGAAGAAATTGGTTTTATTTTTTTTGAGCGAAGAATTCAGCAGGCGCTTAAGCTGCGGCAGCGGCTTTACCCCGGTGCAGAAACATTTCGGCTAACACATGGTGAAAGCGATTTTCTACCCGGACTGATCATCGACAAATATAATGAGTTCATTTCCTTACAAATTCTTTCTGCCGGAATGGATAAACAAACAGAATTAATTTGCGATGTACTGGAAACAATCTTTCATCCCAAAGCCATCGTTGCACGGAATGACGCAGCAATCCGTACTCTGGAAGAATTACCGCTTGAGAAAAAAGTTCTGCGGGGGAATACCGGTATTACAATTATAGATGATGGTGTGAAGTTTGAAGTAGACGTACTGAATGGACAAAAAACCGGTTTCTTCCTTGATCAGCGAGAAAACCGGAAAGCAATTCATCGCTATTCAATTGGCGGAATCGTATTGGATTGTTTCTGCAACGAAGGCGGATTTGCGTTGCACGCTGCATTTGCAAAGGCAACGTCTGTGCAAGGAATAGATATTTCTGAATCCGCAATTGCAAAAGCCAAAGTGAACGCCCGATTGAACTCTGCCTCTGTTGAGTTTGAAATCAGCGATGTGTCCGAAACGCTGAAATCGTTTGGCGAGAAGAACAAGAAATTCGATATGGTTATTCTCGACCCGCCGTCATTCACGAAAAGCAAAAAGAACATTCCGGCTGCATTGCGCGGATACAAAGAAATTAACGCGGCGGCATTACGGTTGATAAACGCAGGCGGATTTCTGGTAACAGCATCTTGCTCGCACCACATCACAGAAGATGGATTTCTTTCCACCATCGAACAGGCTGCAGTGAAAGCGAAGCGGAATGTGCAACTTCTGGAATTCGCAGGTGCGGCACCAGATCATCCGGTTATACCTGCAATGCAGGAAACGAAGTATTTAAAATTTGCGATCTTTGCCGTTCGATAAATTTGTCGGGTATCCATTTTTCTTTGGAATTTTTTATATAATTGAACTATTATTAAATTAAAACCAATGGAATACAACGCAAACACATATCGCACAATCCTATTCCTTTTTATCGTATTCTTTCTTTGCATAAACGCCCTCGCGCAATCACCTACTATACCGGACACAACGATCATTTTTACACCATCCAATCCAAATCTCATACAACCGCAAAGTTACAGACCGATGACAAAGGCATGGGGACTCGATCTTCTCTTGTCCAACAATGGATTCGGCCTTGGCATGTTTTATCGGTATGAATTTACTGATGAACTTTCTATGATGCTGAACTTCGCGATCTCAGATGTGAAAGACCAAACTGAATTTGAACAATATGACTATTATGGGAATAGTTTCATTCCGGGAAAGAAGAATCGGCTTCTGATGATGCCGCTTACAGTAAGCGTACAGTACCGATTATTTAAAGATGACATCGTAGATAATTTCCGCCCATTCATTAATGCCGGACTTGGACCAACGATGATGTACGTTTCGCCGTATGCAAATCCTACTGATTATTATTATTCGGATGGGACGTATGCTTATACTGATCCCGGAAAAATAGATTTTTTCACGAGCTTGAAGTATGGCAAGATGCGATATACTCTTGGCGGCTATATTGGAGCGGGTGCATATTTTGGGATGGAGAAGGGAACGCTTACCGGTCTCAGCATAAAGTATTTTCTTGCACCGTTCCCAGATGGAATTGAAGTAATGGAAGGCGGTTACATGAAGAACTTCGGCGGGCTATTTATTACGCTGACTTTTGGTTCGTTGTTTTAGAATTAGAGCTCGCTCCCAAGCTCCGCTTGGGAGTGTAACTTGAAAGCCCTGCATTTCTGATAGAAATAGGTTCGTAGAGTCCGACTCGCAGTCGGACAAATATTGTTTCTTCTCTTTTCGTCCAGCTACGAGTCGGACAGTACAACCATTAATCCTAATTTACCATTGGTGTTGTTCAAATGTGTCTTTTCAGAAAAGCACCCGTGTAGGAACGTGGATTTTGAGCAATCTCTTC
>JBEKLV010000245.1:0-4900 GCA_050008835.1 Bacteroidota bacterium
TCTGTTCCTTTTTTACGAGGCTTGGTGTTCCAGCGCTCTTTGCTGATGATATTGCTAAAGAACTAAGCAGCACAGATTTAACAATTCGTAGAAAATTGATTGATCTGCTAGATGAATCGACTTTCCAAGCCAACGGTTCTTTGAATCGCTCATTCATCGCCTCTGAAATGTTTTCTAACAAGTCGCTGAAGCAAAAGGTGGAATCCATAGTCCACCCATGTGTCGAAAAAGAAATTGAACGACAAATCAAAGAGTTGGCAAATCGGGGGCAACCTATCGTAATCGTTGAAGCCGCACTTATTTATGAAGCCGGATTGCATAAAAAACTAGATGCCATTGTCGTTGTTGATGCCGATGAATCCGTGCGTATCAGTCGGGTGCGCAAGCGGGATGTTGTTTCGGAAGATGCGGTTCGTAGTCGGATGACAGCTCAGCTTGATGTGAAGAAGAAATTGGAAAAAGCAGATTACATAATTTATAATAACGGTACTTTGGAAGAGCTTGAGTCCAAGGTGCAATTTTTGTATATAGTATTCAAACAATTAGCAGATGAGGATTCTCGTGTCTGAATCGATTTTTGAAAAAGAAAATAAATATTTTTTCCACACATTCCATCGGCTTCCGCTTGAGATTGAACGCGGCGAAGGAGTGTATCTCTATTCGAAGGATGGCAAACGCTATGTTGATTTCTTCGGTGGAATTGCAGTAAATGCGCTCGGTTACAATCATCAACATATCAATGCAGCCATTGAGGAACAAATTCATCGCTATATTCATCTTTCCAATTATTTCGTGCAGGATAAAACGGTAGAGTTGGCTGAGAGAATTATTAATGCGACTGATTACAAACGCGTTTTTTTCTCCAACAGCGGCACAGAAGCGGTCGAAGGCGCTATCAAAATAGTGCGTAAATGGGGACAAGGCAGCGGCAAGACAACTTTGTTAAATTTGACCAATTCATTCCATGGTCGGACAATGGGTGCCCTGTCATTGACCGAACGGCCGCAATATCGCGATGGGTACGATCCATTTCTCCCGAATACAAACTCAGTCAAATTTAATGATGTTGAGGATTTATGCGCCAAGGTGAATAGTCAAACGCTTGGGGTCATTCTTGAATTTATTCAGGGTGAAGGCGGTATCAATGTCATCAGCAAGGAATTTGTGCAAAAGCTGAAATCACTGCAGGAGAAGCTCGGCTTTCTTGTAGTTGCCGATGAGATTCAAGCAGGCCTTGGACGTACAGGTAAGTTTTTTAGTTTCGAGCATTACGATATATATCCAGACATTGTTGTTATCGCAAAAGCAATTGGCGGCGGACTTCCACTTGGCGCGATTTTAGGGAATGAAAGAGTTGCCGATGTGCTGACATATGGCGTGCATGGAACAACTTTTGGCGGAAACCCTGTCGCCTGTGCTGCTGGCTGTGCTGTGATGGAAGAAATTGTTGATAAAGGATTGATGAAGCAAGCCGGTGCCATCGGCGAATATCTCAAATCGAAAGCGATTGAATTGCAAAAGCAATTTCCTTCCATTGTCAAAGAAGTGCGCGGGTATGGCTGTATGCTCGGCATAGATCTAAATCGAAACGGCCAGCCGATTGTAGATGAATTGTTGAATCGCGGTATTCTGATTAATTGTACGAACACCAACGTATTGCGTTTATTACCGCCGTACATTATATCGATGGAACAGTGTGATCAGTTAATGTTTGAACTGCACTTAATTTTGAGATCATTGAAATGATTATTACGCATTAGTTACGCATTGATGAAAATAATGCACATTGAATCGACGAATCTTCTTCTTACAAATGTCGTTAAAAATTGACAAAGTTTTCGATTGAGAAATAGAATAAACCAATAAATGGAACTCGAACCTAAACATATTCTTGCACCGGAACTTTACGGAAACTTCTGGTTGAATTCTGAGCCGGTTTCTCTCCGTGATCACACCGGCGAAGTCGTCTTAGTTGACTTTTGGGACTACACGTGCGTAAATTGCATTCGGACTTTGCCTTACATTCAAGAGTGGCAAAAGAAGTATCAAGCATTCGGTTTTACGGTTGTTGGAGTGCACACGCCGGAGTTTGAATTTGCCGCTTTGCCTGAACGCGTGCAGAAAGCTATCGAGAATTTCAAAATCACTTATCCGATTATGCTCGACAACAAAGCTATCATTTGGAACGCATATTCAGTGCGCCATTGGCCTACGCGTTGTCTTGTCGATCGAGATGGTTACATACGATTCTTTCAACACGGTGAAGGTGGTTATGTTGAATTTGAACGTGCAATCCAGCAATTACTCAGTGAAGCCGGCAGCCACGGCGAATTGCCTGCTCTATCTGTTCCTTTCCGCGAGGAAGATAATGCCGGCGCTATTTGTTTTCGCCCAACAAGTGAATTGTATCTCGGATATCTTCGCGGTGCACTTGGCAATCAGGAGGGTTATAATCCTGAATCAACACTAGAGTACACTGATCCGGGCATTTATCTCCCCGAAAGGTTTTATGCAACCGGCAAATGGATGAATGAACGCCAGTGTTTACGGTTTGACGGAAGCAAATGGGAGGACGGTGCGATTCTTCTTCCATATCAAGCACGTGAGGTAAATGCGGTTATGGGATCACGTGACGGGTCGATTTGTGAAGTTGCTGTTCAGCAAGATAGTCAGCCGCTGTGCAAAGAAATTTCGGGAGAAGATATCGTTCAACTTCCTAAACAGCAATCATCTGTTTTTGTTGATACGCCGAGAATGTACGCGATCGTCCATAATAAAGAATTTGGCAGCCATTTGCTTAAGTTGACGACTTCAAATCCGAATCTTGAAGTCTATTCGTTTAGCTTTACTACCGATGTCATTCCCGAATTGATTTCAACGAATTGAAAAGCTTTTGTGTCGCGGCAATAAAATGTCCAGTTGACGACTGCCTGCCCGTAGGAGGTGGGAACTTTACCATTCATAAAATCCAATTGCTCTTCATTTCTTTCTTTTGTATCTTTTTATAGTGGTGATTTGAAAGATAGCTTGCGGCCACGGTAAAAAATCGCTAAAGCGTCAACCGAAATGAACTTCGATCCCGACGCTAACAACGTTGGGAATTTTTTTATTGAGCCAATGAGTAGATAAGTAGTTGAGTTAATGAGCAAAACTTTTCTCGATATATTAAAACAAAAAATCATCGTATTTGATGGTGCCACAGGAACACATCTGCAAGGTCAGAGCTTAACACCGGATGATTTTGGCGGTGAACATCTTGATGGATGTAACGAGTATCTTGTTATCTCAAAGCCATCGGCGGTGGAGAATGTACATACTGATTTCCTCGAAGCAGGCTGTGATGTTATCGAGACGAATACATTTGGCGGAACAAGTGTTGTTCTTGCTGAATACGGCCTGGCAGAAAAAGTATACGAGCTGAATTTCAAAGCTGCACAAATTGCCAAACGCATCGCACAGGATTATTCCGGGAACGGACATCAGCGTTTTATCGCAGGTTCGATAGGGCCAACCACAAAACTTCCATCGCTTCGGCATATAAGCTTCAAAGAAATGGCGGCGGCATATCACGAACAGGCGAAAGGCTTAGTTGAAGGCGGCGTTGACCTGCTGTGTGTTGAAACATGCCAGGATATTTTACAAGCGAAAGCGGCTTTGTATGGTGTGTTCGAATATTTTTCTCAAACAAAAAAGAAATTACCTGTGATTGTTTCGGTTACGATCGAATCGATAGGAACGATGCTGCTTGGCACAGAAATATCTGCAGCATTGATTAGTATTGAACCTTACGATGTTGACATCATAGGTGTCAATTGTGCAACCGGGCCAAAAGAAATGTCCGAGCATATTCGCACACTTGCCGACACCAGCCCAAAACCGATTTTTGTGATGCCGAATGCTGGCCTCCCTGAAAATATTGCCGGGCACGCACGCTATCATCTGACACCAGAAGAGATGACGCAATATCTTTCTCACTTTGTGAAAGACCTCGGTGTAAATGTAGTTGGCGGTTGTTGCGGTACTACAAAGGAACATATCCGTCAACTTGTGCAAGCGGTAGGGCATCTTGCTCCGAAGAAACGTGACTATGAATTTATTCCGAGCGCATCGAGCCTGTACCAATCCGCACCATTCCGCATTGATAATCCACCGACACTTATCGGCGAGCGGACAAATGCCAACGGCAGTAAACTCTTCCGCGATTTGTTAGCAAAGGAAGATTGGGAAGGCATCGTTGCAATGGGACGCGAGCAGGTGAAGGAAGGTGCACACATGTTAGATGTTTGCGCGGCATACGTCGGACGCAATGAAGCAGTGGACATGCGCGAGATTACTACGCGCTTCAATCAACAAGTAACTATTCCGTTAGTGATAGATTCTACAGAAGCGAATGCGATTGAAGAAGCGCTTCAGCATATTGCAGGAAAAGCTATAGTCAATTCCATCAATCTGGAAGATGGCGAAGAGCGGATCAATAAAATAGTACCATTGTGCAAAAAATATGGCGCGGCTGTAATCGCATTAACGATTGATGAACAAGGGATGGCGAAGATTGGTGAGAATAAACTTTCCATTGCCCGGCGCATCTATGCCCTGGTCGTGAATAAATACGGCATGAAGCCGCATGATTTAATTTTCGACACGCTGACATTTACGCTTGGCTCCGGCGATGAAGAATTTCGTCACTCGGCAATGGAAACAATTGAAGCCATCCGACTCATAAAAAAAGAATTCCCAGAAGTTCATACGTCGCTGGGTGTGAGCAATGTTTCATTCGGATTATCGCCCGCAACAAGGCAAGTACTGAATAGTGTTTTCCTGCATTACGCCATTGAAGCCGGTCTTGATATGGCAATTGTACATCAATCAAAGATTCTTCCGCTTTTCAAGATTGATGAAA
>JBEKLV010000246.1:0-4893 GCA_050008835.1 Bacteroidota bacterium
GGATAACGTTTCCGGAGTTCCTCAACTTTATTTTTATTTTCTTCGCTTAACATTTCGAGTTTGATGTTTACAGTTTGAACATTACAATACGATTATTCTGCTTCATACTTTTCTCTCTCTTTTGCTCTCTTCCTACTTCTCACTTTTTACTTTTTCATTTTTCATTTTGACTTATTTATCCGCTTCTCCCATTACTGGATCCAAACTGCCGACAATTGCCACAACATCCGAAATCATTGCACCTTTCATCATAGTAGAAATTGATTGCAGGTTAACGAATGACGGCGATCGAATTTTCAACCGCCACGGCTGACCTTCACCGTTGCTATAGATATAAAAGCCCAATTCACCCTTTGGCGCTTCAACTGCATGATAAATTTCGCCGATGGGTGGACTAACTCCAAAATTTATGAGCATAAAGTCATAAATGAGTTCTTCCATTTTCTTATAGATACGATCTTTGTTGGGAAGCACTTGCTTCGGTTGGTTTGTTTTGACTTCTCCAACAGGTATTTTATCCAGCACTTGCCGGACAATTTTTATACTCTCTTTTATCTCTGCCATACGCACATAATAGCGCGCAAGACAATCTCCGCCTTCGTACATCGGAATCGCAAAATCAAGATCATTATAGATGAGGTAAGGATTTGCTCGCCGCAAATCATGTTCCATGCCGCACGCACGGAGAGATGGACCGGTAAGACCAAGATCAATTGCACTTTCTTTGGATATTACACCGACACCATCAACGCGACCAAGAAATATTCGATTCGTGTTGAGCAGTTTTTCGCAATCAAGTACTTTTCCAGGAAGATCATCAATAAAACCACGGATAATCGAAAGTGTTTCCGATGTAACATCTTGTGCTAAACCGCCAATACGAGTGTAACTGGTAGTAAAGCGAGCGCCGGCAATTTTTTCGAAGATATCGTACATTTTTTCGCGTTCGCGGAATGACCACATCCACACTGTCAATGCACCGACATCCATAGCAAGTGAACCGAGAAACATCAGGTGAGAAGAAATACGGGCAAGTTCACAAATGAGCGTACGGATGTACTGCGCACGCGGCGTAGCTTCTATGCCAAGTAACTTTTCAACAGCAAGAACATACGCTACATTGTTAGAAAGCGGTGAGAGATAATCAAGACGGTCTGTATGTGGGATAAACTCATGGAAACTGCAATTCTCTGCCAATTTTTCGTATCCTCGATGCAAATACCCAATTTCCGGAACCGATGCCAACACAGTCTCACCGTCCAGCTTGATAAGCAGTCTCAGCACGCCGTGCGTTGCAGGATGCTGGGGTCCCATATTAAGCACCATCTCATTCTCAAGTGGATCATCGAACGTAACAGTTGTATGTTCGTTCTCAAGTGCTTCGAGAATCTTTGATTTACGATTGCTCTGTTCTGATTTTGTTTCCATTATTTTTTTGGCAAATCTAACGATCCACGAATACCCATCAATGGAAAATCTTTGCGAAGCGGATGATATTCGAATTCATCCGGCATGTATATTCTACGCAGATCAGGATGCCCTTCGAAGATAATGCCGAACATGTCGAAAGCTTCACGCTCGTGCCAGTTTGCAGTTCCCCATACACCTGTAACGGTCGGTACTTTGGGATGTTCTTCTTCTATGAAAGTTTTCAATCGAATACGGTGTTTCGTAGTGAAAGAATACAAGTTATAAATGACGCCAAACCGTTTCGATGGTGTGTTCATATCTATGCCGCACAAATCGGCAAGGAGGTCAAAGCAAAGTTCTTTATCTTCCTTTAGAAATTTACAGACTTCAACAATTCGCTCCTTTGGAATTACGATAGTCAACTCGCCGCGAAATTCGTTCGATTCAAATGTTGTATCTGCAAACTTCGCTTTGATCCGCTCGAGAACTTTTTTGTTCATCGCTTCCATGGATGCTTTATATTCTAATTTTCTTTAATATTATTTTGAAACTGACTTTGATTCAGTATGTCTGCGAAAATCGCCAATAAACGAAGGAGACGTTCCCTTGCATTCTCCTCGTTGTACTTTTTGTTGAAGAAGCATAAGCGCATTTAAAAGATTATCCGGACGCGGTGGGCAACCGGCGACATAAAAATCCACTGGAAGAAATTGGTCGATTCCTTGAACCACAGAATAGGTTCGATACATTCCCCCGGAAGAAGTACACGCACCCATCGCAATGACCCATTTCGGTTCAGGCATCTGATCATATATCTTACGCACAACTTTTGCCATCTTGTATGTTGTCGTTCCCGCAACGATCATCACGTCACATTGACGCGGAGTAAAACGCATCACCTCTGATCCGAAGCGAGCGATGTCAAATCTTGGCCCTGCCGCCGCCATCATCTCGATGGCACAGCAAGATATTCCCATCGGCATCGGGTAAAGAGAATTCTTGCGGCACCAATTAATAACATCTTCAAGCTTGGTTGCAATATATCCATCACCCATCCAACTCTCTAATCCCATTCCAAAGCTCCTTTCCTCCAAACGTAATAGAAACCAATTAAGAGGACGAAGATAAAAACAAACATCACCACAAAGCCCTGCACACCAAGTTGTTTGTAGGTCACTGCCCACGGATACATAAAAACGATTTCGATATCGAAAACGATAAAGAGCATTGCGACTAAATAGTACTTTACAGAAAACCGTTCGCGGGCTGTACGCACCGGTTCCATACCACTTTCATAGGTAGATTGTTTCTCATCGCTGGGACGTCTAGGTCCAAATAACTCATTAGCTTTGCCCATGAAAATACCAAACGCAACGGCACAGGCGATCATCAGAAATATTGGAATATAAGTTTCAATCATTTCGCAAAATCTTTTTATGGTAGAAATCTAAAATTATTAATTTGAAAAACAAATCGAGCTTCATCTTCCAGCTTATACTCTAAAACAAAAGAAGAGGACTGATAATTCCCTGAGAGCAATTACTCTTCTTCTACTTCATCTCAATCTTCACGCCTTCCAAAGGCCAGCGTGCGCGAATCTTAAGCGTGTCGGAGAACGAGCTCAAACGTTCTGAGTAGATGAAAGGAAACGGTTTGCCTGAATCATATTTGCCGTTGTTGTTTCGATCCCTAAACGACTGCAAAACGTAACGCCCTTCGGCAATTTGTGGAAATATAAAATTTCCTGTCGCATCAGCTGTTACAATGTACTGTTTTGGTTTTTTTTCTCCAATTTGAGATGCCATAACGTATAAACGTCCTGCAGTATCTATTTTATTTTTGTCGATAATAATTCCTTCGACACTGCTTAAGTCTTCGATATCTAGTGTCTCAAAACGCCACGATTTTGTGGAATCACGGCATGCTCGACCAGCCCAATCGTGCACTTTTCGCAGTTCTGCGCGAAGTGTGTACCACGTCCGGCTTGTTAATTGGTTTTCGGGCTGAAGCGAAATCACTGCATCACTAATCCAATTCTTTTCAGTCGGCACTAATTGTTTATTGTTGTCGAAAAGATTTATCCAACCAAGTGAATCCGATTTTGCTAATGCATCGGAAAACGTCATCTTCAAAACAGGTTGAAGATCGATGGCTTGTGCACTATCTTTGATTGACACAGAAACTAATCTCGAGCCGATCGTGTCCGATTTCAGCGAACTTCGGAATAGGAGTGTATTCGCAAGTGGATTGATTTTATTCCCTACAGAATCCGTTATACCCTGTACGTTGAGACGATAAACTCTGCCAGAATCTTGTTTCTGTGTGATCAAAAAGAATGAAGTTAAATCTGCGGGTGAAGGGTAAACAATTAAGAACTCAAGCGGTTTCCGATTAACAGTGTCAAAAGCAGAGAATGATGAAAGAGCAACCGAGGTTGGATTTATTGATTCCGAAAATCCTGCAAGAATATGATTTCGATTCTGTGCCATAACTCTAACAAGCCGCGGACCGGTTGTATCCTCTCTCGCAAGCTTCATCAACACACCTGTTGTTAGTGAATCCGAATGTGTAATATTGATGATGCCCGACTGCACACCATATTCATCTATTTCACGATCGTACACAAGATTCCTATACTCATCCCGAATCGCAAAAATTCTATAACTCCCAAAAGGGATATGATGAAGGAAGAAATCGCCGTTTTTCCCGGTCTGCGTAATAAAATCCGGCTTCACACTGATGGGATTCAATGTATCGAGATTTAAGCCATCTAATCGATACGCGAAAATTATAATACCAGAAATTGCATCGCCATTATTTCTTGGGTATACGCGTCCTTCAATTGCTCCGCGATCAATTTCCTTCCCAGTTGAAAACGCAAGCGTAAATGCATGCGCCATTCTGTTCTTATTAAGATCCTCCGCATCCGTACCAATATTCATAACGTATGTGGTGTTGGGTCGGAGTTTTTCCGAAAATGTTAGTTCTAATTCTTTCCCGCTCCAGTTAAACTCCGGCGCTCCGATATATGGCGAAATAAAGATCGCTTCCTCAACACTTCGTTCATTCATATAGCGATCAAATTCCAATTGAATTTTATTATCACTGAAATTTCGCATACTGCTGCTATCCGGATATGTTGAAACAATCACCGGTGCCGTCCTATCCACTGGCCCTCCTTCCGGGGGTTGTTGATTAGCACAGCTCACAAGAAAGAGCGCAACAACAGAAGAAACGATTATGTGACAAATGATATTATGTTTCATTTTTTTGAAGCACGTTGTAATTCACGCCGCGTGCGATGATACATAATTATGTTCTTTTGGTGATCACTGAATTTTTTGGCGAAGTGATGCCCACCAACTCCTGTTGCGACGAAATATAAATAATCATGCTGCTGAGGAAATAACACAGCTCGAATGGAAGATTTTCCCGGGTTATTAATTGGGCCGGGCGGTAATCCATAATACCGATAAGTGTTAT
>JBEKLV010000247.1:0-4872 GCA_050008835.1 Bacteroidota bacterium
CTGCGATTATCGTTTCATTTTGGACTTTTCCAATTCATAATGCCCATCCTTGGTTGGCTAGCAGGCTTGAGTATTGAACGTTATGTCCAATCATTCGATCACTGGATTGTATTCGGATTGCTTACATGGGTTGCTGTTCGCATGATTCGATCTGCACGAGCAGATGAAGTAAGTGTGATCCAACAAGATCCAAGTCGAGGAATGATGTTGATTATTCTTTCGGTGGCGACGAGTTTGGATGCATTGGCGGTTGGATTAAGTTTGGCGCTTCTACGAATTTCTATCTGGTATCCCGCAGTTGTGATCGGTGTTGTTACTGGTGCGACGTCATTCACTGGTATTTTGCTCGGTCAAAGATTTTCAAGAAAATTTGGCAGAAGGGCAGCAGAGGTGGGTGGTGTGTTACTCATTGCTATTGGTGTCAGAATTCTTTTAACCCACATTTTTCCTCTCTGAATCCTACTATTACTAAAAGAGCATACGCGAAAAAATGATTGATTGTGGCGGCATCTTTTTATAATTTAGTTCATCTTTATAGCTTTTTTTCCTGAAAGGATTTTATGAACGAAGGCAAAATTATCCAAATCATTGGACCTGTAGTTGATATCGATTTTTCTGGCGGCAAGCTCCCAGAAATTATGAATGCCGTACGAATTCCAAGAAAAAATGTCGAAGGAATAGATGAAGACTTAATTGTAGAAGTGCAGCAGCAATTGGGTGAAGACCGCGTGCGAACAGTTGCGATGGATTCCACCGATGGTCTTATGCGTGGAATGACTGCCCATGACACCGGCGCCCCTATCACCGTCCCGGTTGGTCCAGCAGTGCTCGGACGTTTGATTAATGTGCTTGGTGCAGGCATTGATGGGCTTCCACCGATCGAAGCGAAAACATTTTATCCCATTCATCGACAGGCTCCAAGTTTCGATCAACTCGTCACTAAAAAGGAAATGTTCGAAACTGGAATCAAGGTTATCGATCTTCTTGAGCCATATACAAAAGGTGGAAAAACCGGGCTCTTTGGCGGAGCTGGTGTGGGCAAAACGGTTATTATTCAAGAATTGATTCATAATATTGCAACACATCATGGCGGATATTCGGTGTTTGCTGGAGTCGGTGAGCGGACACGCGAAGGAAACGATCTCTGGTTGGAAATGAAAGAATCAGGTGTCCTCGCGAAAACAGCATTGATCTTTGGTCAGATGAACGAGCCCCCCGGTGCGCGTCAGCGTGTTGGCCTCACGGCACTTACGATGGCGGAGTACTTTCGCGATGAGGAAGGCAAAGATGTTCTTCTCTTTATAGATAATATCTTTAGATTTGTACAAGCAGGTTCGGAAGTATCAGCGTTGCTTGGGCGCATGCCGTCTGCCGTCGGATATCAACCGACGCTCGGAACGGAAATGGGCGAACTTCAGGAACGCATTACATCAACGAAAAAAGGATCGATTACATCTGTGCAAGCGATTTATGTTCCTGCAGATGATTTAACTGATCCGGCACCGGCAACAACCTTCTCACACTTAGATGCGACAACTGTGTTGAGCCGGCAGATTGTGGATAAAGGAATTTATCCGGCGGTTGATCCACTGGATTCTACTTCACGCATTCTCGATCCAAACATCATCGATGCTGAGCATTACAACGTAGCGAAACGAGTGAAAGAAGTTCTACAAGCTTACAAAGACCTCCAAGATATTATCAGCATACTTGGAATGGATGAACTTTCTGATGAAGATAAACTGACCGTGACGCGCGCTCGAAAGATTGAGAAGTTTCTTTCACAGCCATTCTTTGTTGCTGAACAATTTACTTCCCTTCCGGGCAGGTACGTAAAAATTGAGGATACGATTCGCGGCTTTAAAGGAATCCTCGACGGCGAATTTGATACTTTGCCTGAAAATGTATTCTTGATGGTTGGTACAATTGAAGAAGCGGTTGAAAAAGCAAAGCAGTTGCAGGCAGCATAATTATGGCAGATAAGACTTTCCATTTGGAAATTGTAACACCAAAACGCATTGTGTTCAAAGGTGAAGTCACGAGCTTTAGTGCGCCGGGTGTTGACGGTGGATTTCAAGTGCTTCATAGCCATGCGCCGTTGCTTGCATCCGTGAAGATTGGCACAGTGAAGATTATCGAGACAAGCGGGACTGAATCTCACTATGCTATTTCAGGCGGATTCGTTGAGGTGAGAGAGAACAAAGTCATTCTGTTGGCGGAGACGGCTGAACGCACTGATGAAATTGATGTGGAGCGAGTGAAAGCGGCGCGTGATCGTGCGCTGAAACGGTTAGCTGAAAAATATCCCGATACCGATATTGAACGCGCAAAACTTGCTCTCTATCGTGCGCTGAATCGTTTAAAGATCGCCGGCGCAAATTAACTTGAAACCCACTGAGAAATTCAGCGGGTTTTTTACTTGTCAGAGATTCTAATATAGGAATCAGAAATGATTGCTGGAATTGAAACCTATAAGAATAGACCTACACGTGCAGAAATATCATTTGAAAACTTGCGCAACAATTTTTCTATCGTCAAATCATTAATAAACAAAGATGTAAAAATAATGGCGATGGTAAAGGCAAATGCATATGGGCATGGACTTTATGAGATATCCAGCGAGCTTTTAAAACAAGGAGTCGACTATTTAGGGGTAGCAGTTCTCGAAGAAGGAGTATATTTACGAGAGCTTGGAATTACCGCTCCAATTCTTGTGCTTGGGCCTATCAATGCAGATCAAATTGCTGATTTTATTGCTCATGATATTGAAATCACAAGTTCATCAATTGATAAATCGATTGCCATTGCTGCCATAGCAAAAAAGATGCAGAAAGTTGCATTGGTTCATTTAAAAATCGATACCGGCATGGAACGGATCGGTGTACACTGGTACAATGCTGACCGGTTCATCGAAAAATCGTACGAGTTGGAATCAATCAAGATAAAAGGTATATTCTCGCATCTGGCAAAGGCAGAATCGGATACCGATTGTACGGCGCAACAACTGAGCCGCTTTGAATCGGTATTAAATAGCATGGAGAAAAAGAAGCTTCTCCCAGAACTTGTTCACCTTGCCAACTCTGCCGGGATTATAAATTATAAGAATTCACATTATTCCATGGTAAGGCCGGGAATTATGTTGTACGGGTATAACCCGAACGGATATTTGCCGGATATTACATTTGACGGAAAAAAATTAAAACCGGTGATGACGCTGAAAACGAAAGTTTCTTTTTTTAAGGTAGTTCCTGCGCATACAGGAATAAGTTATAACCATACCTACATTACCAACGATCAAACGCGCATCGTTACACTTCCCATAGGGTATGGTGACGGATACTTTCGTCTGCTATCGAATAAAGGCGTGGTTATCATTCGTGGAAAAAAATATCCAGTGGTAGGATCGGTGTGCATGGATCAATGCATGGTAGATATTGGTATGAGTGGCACGGCGTACAACGGAGATGATGTTTTGCTTTTTGGTAATATGGATAACTTCACGATCCCGCTTGAATCCCTCTGCGATAAAATCGGGACGATCACATATGAATTTCTATGCGGGATCAGTTCACGTGTTCCACGAATCTATAGGACAATATGAGCCGCACTCAGCAATACATCTCTCTTCTTCTCGAGCATTTACCAAAATATGAACTTCGCTCGTACGAACATCAAACTATTCTCGATCGAATTCGCGATCGAGTTTCGTCCACTCCGGATATTCATGCAGAACTTTTACAACTGTATCAAGTAAAGGGCTGTACTGATTTTGCTCTGAGCTTAATGTGGGTAGCGGACAAGGTAGAAAAGGATCCTACTAAGGAAGAATCAACGATCGATGAAGAGACGCTTGTGTTCTCCAAGTTCCGACAGGCAGTTGGAGATGTATCTCCTTCGGAGCAGGAATCGAATACTACTGGAACGATGTTTGACACTCCCGGTTCGCAAGGATTTGGATCTATACCGTCGTCTGGGCCAAATTTGGAATTCAATCTTTCATCACCGCAGGGATTTGAATCAATTCCTGCACCAGAGCCAACAATTGATGCGATATTTAGTGCGGCATCACAAGCTCCTGAGCTAACACAACCGGCAAGTGGTAGTTCGACTTCTGGGAGTGAACAAGAACTCAAGTTTGCACTCTTGCTAGAACAATTTTTAGAAGCCGTGCAAAGCGGCAATGATGTCCGAACAAAGTTATTGTCTGATATTTTAGGTGAATGCAACACAGTACTTGCCGCTGGCTCTGCACCAGAAGATTACAAACAGTTCTGTAAGTTGCTTACGGAATTTCTTCAGTACATCTCAAATAACCAATACCTCGATGATGTCCGCGTGATGAATATCCTTTCCAATATTCAAGATCCATTTGCTCAATGGGCACGAAGCAAAACAAACGATCGAACAGGCGTTTTGGATGCAGTAAACGATATTCTCCGTGATTTCAAAACTATGTTTGAATAGGGAATATGAATCAACCTAATATCTACGCAGTAATAATGGCGGGCGGTGTCGGATCGCGTTTCTGGCCTCAAAGTCGTGAACGATCACCCAAGCAAGTTCTCGAAATTGTCGGTTCTGGTTCCATGATTTCTAATACCATTGCGCGCATTCAGCCGTTAGTTCGATCAGATAAAACACTAGTAGTGACGAATAAGCTTCAAAAAGATATCATCCACAAACAAGTGCCTTCATTGCCTTTGCAAAATGTGCTTACTGAACCACTTGGAAGGAATACAGCACCCTGCATCGGACTTGCCGCAAAATGGGTTAGCCACTATGATCCAAGCGCTATTATGATAATTCTTCCGGCAGATCACATCATTCGGGATGTGGAAGAATTTTTACGCGTGCTCCAGCGCGCAGTTCACG
>JBEKLV010000248.1:0-4871 GCA_050008835.1 Bacteroidota bacterium
GTTCAATGATGAGTTAGCGAGACTTCTTACTATCGCGGTATAGGCAGCAGGAAGGCAGTTTGTTGTAAACAGAATCGGCTGCTAAATATTTTTCTGTATCGTGCCCAACTGCAGCAACTCTTTGCTGTAATGAATCAATTGTGATCGCAGGCGAAAGATATGCAACCGAAAGCATTTTGGTTTGTTTGTCCCATTTAGCAGATTTCACTTCTTTAATCTTCAAAGCTTTTTCAATGCGGCTTTTACATGAAGAACAATTGCCCAAAACTTTGACCTCTGCTTCTTTCGCAGTGTTTTCCTGTGCATTAAGGAATGATGAAAGAGAAACTATAAGCGCGAATAAAACTATGAGATTTTTCATGACTTTCCTCAATAATAAATAAAATGTGTATGGTTATGTTGATTTCGCGGATTGAATATAGCTTTTCCGCATCAGAGTATTAGAATACACTTCTTAAATGAGGAGCGAGCAATGAAGAATATATGATGGTGGTGAATCCGGCGGTGAACTTGTTGGAAGAATTGTACGGATTGAATTTGAAGAAAACAACCCTTCAATCGATTTGTCTGCCCAGAGGTTCACATCTGTTTGTGGAGAAGATGGTTGATCTACATGGACAGCAATTTGTTCGTCGTTCAATTGCAATGATCTTATCTCTGTTTTGCAGCAGTTATCAGGGGTAGTAGCGTCATCACAGCCGCAGGGATTTTCTTTGGGAACAATAGGCAATATTTGTACGGAAGTGATCTTTCCGCCGCAGAAATGTGTTGCCACAGTTATTCCAACCGTTAGAATAAAATACATAAAGAGAAATAATATAGTGGCTGTCTTTTTCACACTTTAAAATACTAATATATAAACGTAGCACCTAATGAATTCGTTCCCAATTGAGTTTTATTGAATTTGAGTTCCGTTAATCAGAATTACATAAAGGAATCCTATCAATACAGAACACTGTGAATTTTGAAATACCTGCTCCAAAAAATACATGGCGGGGAAATACAAAGTACACAAAACGGATTTTTTCAGTAAGCTAGTTAATTACTGATAATTTTACTTTGCAATCCCGATGACTCCATAACCAACTCTTGGTCCGGCGTTCCCGGTTGGCTGTGTTTTAAAATCATCTTCCTTTGCGTGAATAATAACGGCATGACCAATAATCGAATATTCGCCACTCAATTTCATCGCTAAGTCAATATAATCGAGATGCGCGCTGCCATTTCCGTCTGCTTCGATGTTTCCCATATCACCTGCATGACGTTTTTTGCTTGTTGGCATACTGTGGGGCATTCCCATCGGGTTGAAGTGACCACCTGCTGAACTCCCATCTTCGGAACTGATATCGCCGAATTCATGAATGTGAAATCCATGTTTCCCCGGAATCAATCCCGTGAGATTCGCAACAATATGAACTCCATTTGCCACTTCATCAAACGTCACTATACCGTGTATAGAATTCCCTTTTGTAGGTGTGATCACAGCAATTGCCCTCTTGACAATAGATTTCTGATGCATGATATTATTCATTTGAGCAAACAAAAATTGTGCGCATATAAAGAAAAATGCGAGGGTGAAAAGAATAATTCTATTTTTCATATTTCCTCCTTTTATTGAAAAATGAATTTTTAACTGTATTCAAACTCAGAATTTTCTTTTCCCTTATAACCATTATTTTGTTAGGAAAGTTGCATTGAGGAACGTTTTTATTTCAAATATTTGTTTAACGATAAATGAAAAATATGTCTCTCAGATCTTGTAATTATATCATTCGTCAAATTGGCACCCTTTGTTTGGTGATATCCACTGCTGCATTAGCAGGCCCACCTTTCAAAACCGATGACCCACAGCCCGTCGATTATCTGCACTGGGAATTCTATGTCGCATCGATGCAACAGATCGATAATAATCAAACCAGCGCTACGCTCCCTCACTTTGAAATCAATTACGGTGTTGTTCCGGACGTGCAGCTCCATCTTGTCGCTCCGCTGGGATATGTGCATGAAGCTGACGCCACGCATTACGGATATTCTGATATGGAGTTTGGCATTAAATACAGGTTTGTAGAGGAAACGGAAACTACCCCTCAAGTCGGAATTTTCCCTCTTGTCGAACTTCCGTCAGGTGATGAGAATAAACAATTGGGTGCAGGAAAAATCCAGGCTTACATTCCAGTATGGATTCAGAAGAGCTGGGGAAACTGGACGACGTACGGCGGAGGAGGATTTTGGTATAATCTTGTCCCCAATCAAAAGAACTGGATTTTTACGGGATGGGAGCTGCAGTACGATTTTTCTAAAGTCGTTACGCTTGGCGGAGAGTTGTGCTACCAAACTGCCAACGCACTGGATTCTGAAGCAAGCGAATCATTCAATCTTGGTGGATTTATAAATTTCGACGAGGCAAACCATTTATTGTTTTCATTAGGCCATAGTTTATCAGGAAAGGTAACAATAACAGGTTATATCGGATATCAACTTACCCTTTAATGACAATCTTGATAAAGGCCACAACTTATAACAAATACAATTAGTAATTGTTGTAATAATCGAGCAACTGGTTATGCACTTCAATAAAAAACGATCCACTATCGCGAGTCAACACAGAGATATCCTTTGATATCATCTTATACTAAATAAATTGGAATGCTAAGACTGTCTATGGCAATTTTTATCGCCTCTGCCGTTTAAGTGACTTAATATTTCTTTGTTTTCTTATTACAAGATTGTGAATTTCTTCAGTCAAGTCATTATTGATCTTAATTAACCTGTGGACTTCGTCCTGAATTTCCAATACTGCTTCAGTATCTTTGAACGTTTGTAGAGCTTGTTTGTCAGAAGCACGGGCCGCCACTTTTTGTCCTACCATAATAACCGATAGTAGAACTAATTGTAGAAATGTCTGGGCAATCCATGACACAATGGTAGCAGTCCCTCCCTCAATAGCCGCAGGGAGACTTATCAATGCTATGATCGCGAAAAGATAAGCGCACCACATTGTGCTTACCATATTGGTTATCAGCATTGCTAAACGACCATTAAGTCCAACGTGCTCGTGCTTTGTGAGATGCGGACCTATTTTGACCCTTTCCTCAATTCGCGGATGTGGGATGTGTGTGTTCATGTTTTCCTTTCTTTGTTCAATGGAGTGCGGGGCTATGCGCCTAATGGTTTTTCTAAATTATAAATAAAAAACGATTTTGTGCGATAAGAACAAACTTGAAAAATAAATCCATAAAATGTCGCATAAAACGATTACTTCATAGCATTCCAGTCCTTATGTCAGTCAACCTTCCATGCATTTTATCAAAGATTATTTACTAATTCAAAATGTCTGGCCTTAATTAAAATTGTGATTATCCTAAATGAATATATATTTTTATTCATGGCCAATCTTCTTCGTGTTGAATCGCAAATGGATAAAATCTATAATTCCATTTTTATATATGTATCCGAAGACAAACAGTATACTCGCAACAATAGAAACGGTGATTGCAATGACATACTGGCTTGATTCTATTTTTGCACCGATAAAGGAAGATCCAAGCATTGCGGGGAAGCGTGCAAAAGTTATTATGACGAAGAACAGAACGGGCCTTATCGGAGTAAGTCCAGCGATATATACAAGAATATCTTTAGGAATACCCGGTATGAGGAATAAGAGGAATATAGTTGTTTCAAGTTTCGGGCTATTGATCAACGTGCTGAATTTCTCAAATTCCTTCTTGGAAACAAATTTCTTAACAAGCGGAAAGCCAAAAAGCTTCACACATGCAAAAACAATGATATACCCAATTGTTATACCCAAGGTAGAATAAACTGTGCCCCAGAAAGTCCCGAATATATATCCTCCCGCTATTTGAACCGGTTCACCCGGTATAACTGCAATTACAACTTGAAGCACCTGGAAAAGCATGAATACCAAAGCACTCCAACGTCCGAAGGATAATATGTGTTCTCTAAATTTATGAGGGTCGCTAACCAACCTTGTCAGCTCTGGCCCGAAACGGATTGTTGCGTATACTATCGATCCAACAAACAGAGCAGCGAGAGCAATTTGGATAGCAATAAGAGGTTTCAATTTCCCCATAGTATTTCTTTCACTTAATCATTGGAACTTTCCTCATTACTATCGCGAGGATAGTCAGTAGAGAAGAAATATAGATTTTATTCTTTACAACGTACTCAACAATTGGCCGAATACGTAATCATTTCTTCTCGGACTTATCGTCGACTTGCTTCACTTCTTTATCAATTTCTTCATGTATATCGCGTACTGCCTTTCGGAATTCTCGAATACCTTGGCCAAGTCCTTTCGCTATCTCTGGTATTTTTTTTACACCAAAGAATAGAAAAATGACTATCAAAATAAGTAAGAGTTCCGGGCCGCCAATGTTCTCAAACATGATATTTCTCCATCGTTTTTATTCATACACTCTAGATTCTCATCCCGTGAATTACTCACATACCTTGAGACGGAATAAGCAATCATTTTCGATGCTGAATAGGACTCACAATATCTTTATTGTCACAATCTATCCGCCCTTCGTAATCCTTATTGGACGGTGGTTATTTTGACGACTATCTTTTCAACACTTCCCGTATTTTTTTTGCAAGAAGAATTTGTGTGAAGGGTTTTGGTAAAAACTCTACACCTTCTTCCAACACTCCGCGATGAGCCACAATATCCGCCGGATACCCGGACATGAACAATACTTTTATGCCTGGATACTTCACTTCGATTCTATCCTTTAATTCTTTGCCGTTCATCTCCGGCATGATAACATCAGTAATCAGCAAGTCAATTTTATCTCCGTACTTCTCACATATGGCAAACGCATCGGACGGAGATTGCGCGCTCAGCACTTTAT
>JBEKLV010000249.1:0-4839 GCA_050008835.1 Bacteroidota bacterium
ATTGGGGCAACGGCGATTATCAGATTCAAATTAATTCAGATGATGAGTTAGAATACATAATTTCACTTGTACGTCAATCTTATAAATTAAATAGTTAAGACTTCCATTAGTGGCGCATAACCTGCGGCTCTTCCGTTGACTCGTCGCCAGTTGTTTAGCAGAAGGCGGAATTAGCGCCCCCTAAAAAAGGCGGCGGGAAAATAGACACGTTATGCATTGCGTATAGAGGTTTTGTGTAGAGTTGGAAGTAAAGTTAATGAACTATTTAAATTGTTTTTACTCATTGTTATTGCACAAATGTAAAATAAGAATATCTTAGCTGTTACAAAAAGCTACTTTTATAGGAATCTGTACCATGTCTAACAGAATCCTCGTTGCCATATTCATTCTACTTATCAGTCTCTTTGGCTGCAAAAAAGAGAGTTCAACCGAAACCGATAAAGCCGATACCCAAACACCGACGGCTTCAATTCTCTTTCCATTATCAGGTTCATACATCAAAGCGGATACAACTTACACAGTGATCGCGAATGCAACCGACAACATCAAAGTCACAAAGGTAGATTTCTACATCAGCGGGCGATATGCTGGGTCAGACTCTCTGTCGCCATATGAGTATCGATGGAGCACTCATGGACTTACTGGCAGCCCAACGATCATGGCTAAGGCATATGATGAAGTGGGTAATATCGATACATCGATAGTCATAACCGTCAACATCAACGGTTCTGCCCTGTCTTGGAGTACATTAACACCAACCTCAGGATACATTACTTCCGTTGTAATAGATCCAGTAACTCCCTCGACCATATATGCGAGCGGTCAAGGTTTATTTAAAAGCATGAATGGAGGTGGTAATTGGTCGACTATTACACTACCAAATAACGGATACATAGCCCATTTGAGCATTAACCAAGTAAATCCATCGGTTCTTTATGCTGTTATTTTTGGATTGGGTGGGATTGGAAATGGCGTGTATAAAAGCATTGACGGCGGTGTAAACTGGTCTCTTGCAAATTTGGGTTTGCCGCAAATAAACAATTATCTACAACTATCGCCAATCACAATCGACAAAGTAACGCCAGCGATACTATATGTAGAAGCATATTATACATCTGGTAGTAGTGTTGGTCCAATACCCAAAAGATCAGAGGGTAGTGGTTCAATATTTAAAAGTACAGACAGTGGAAACACATGGCAAACCGTGGCAACAAACTTAACCTTTAATTATGTCAGTAAAATTGTTATTGATCAAGTGACACCATCCATACTTTATGTATGTACTACTGATGGACTTTTCAAAAGTATCGATGGCGGTATAAGCTGGAACAAAGTTAATTTCCAAAATAATCTTGTTGTTCATTCTTTTACGATTGATCCTGTAACACCAACGACTTTTTATGCGGGAACAAATGGTGGTCCATATAAAAGTACAAATAATGGGGCAACATGGGTATCTACACCGACCCAAGGCCCTCAAGGTAGCGAACAAAGTATGGCAATCGTTACAGATGCATCAAAACCAGGAACATTGTATGCGTCTGGTACAAGGGGAGAGCTGTTTAGAAGTACAAATTATGGCGATTCATGGCAATGGGTCAGTACTATTCCTGATGGCATGGACACATATGAACTCGCAATTATTCCAATAAGCCAAACACTATACCTGCTTACAACAAGTGGCAAACTTTATAAATCAGATCTGTAGGAATGTGATTGTAATAATTGATAAGGTATAAAATAGATGATTAAATTGAAAAATATATTCTTGCGTCCTAACCTTCTGCTCTCCCGCCATCCGTTAGGTAGTAAGAAGTTATTTATAATTGTGAGAAAGGAGTGGTAACGGAATGCCAGTAACATATCGGTTCGATTCTAATATAGTTATCATAGAATTGGCTGGTGAATATTCAATGGATGATATTCGTACGACTATTCTCAACTCGCTTGCTGATTCTATGTGTCCTACCACCCCTTTCATATTGATTAATTTGAGTGATTCTCGAAGTATTTATAATAGATCTCCAGAAGATGTCATAACCATGGCACGCTCTCTTGCATCTCTGGCTAAACGTTTCAATAATCGTATCGCTTTGGCTGCTCCAAAAGATTTGTCGTATGGTCTGATGCGTATGGGTTCCGTTTTCTCGGAAGAGATGGGATTTGAGCCAAAAGTATTTCGTACTTTTGATGAAGCCAGGAAATGGCTGCTGTCTTGAAATTCTCTTCCCCGCCCACTTGTCCACCAGCATGATATTTTGGAGAAATATTCGATGAAAAAAATTATGAAAATCTTCCTATTGATCAATTTAGTTTTTTCTTTTATATCAGCGCAACAAACAACATTTCAGGATTCCTTGCTTGATCATATGATCGGAAAATGGGTTCTCCAGGGTACCATAGCCGGAAAAGAGACGACGCACGATATTGCCGTGGAGTGGGTGTTAAGTCATCAGTATGTGCAGCTTCATGAAATTTCACGCGAAAAGAACACAACCGGTGAAGCGATATATGAAGCGATAGTCTTCATCGGCTGGGACCAACCATCAAGCCAGTACTCCTGCCTTTGGCTCGACGTAACCGGCGGCGGCGGTCTCTCGGCTCAAGCCCTTGGCCATGCAAAACGAAGCGGCGATGAAATTGCATTTTTATTCAAGGGTAGTGACGGCAGTATTTTCCACACGACATTTGTATATAACAGTGGTGCTGACACATGGCAATGGCTGATGGATGGTGAAGAGAATGGGAAACTACAATCCTTCGCACGAGTGAAGCTCACAAGGAAATAAAGATGTAGTCAACCGTTAAAATTAATTTGGCGCCTAAATTAAACGCTGGGGGTTATATGAAAACTGAAATAAAAGTTGAAGAACTTGAAAAACTTATGCCATCAAAGAAAGAAACAATATATTTACAAATCCTTGGACTCTTGACTTTCATAGCTGCGTTTCTATTTTCAAGAGACAATATCCTTCACCCAATTTTATTAATGTTGGGAGTAACGACGCTTACAGAAGGTTTTGATAAAATAAAACTTCAGAAAAAAATAAGACAAATAATAGAGTGAATAACTGCCTAACCCGCGGCTCTCCTACCTAAGACGGAAAACTGCAGCCCTTTACACGGGTGAAGTTTACAAGGGAATAGATATGCGGTCAATTGTTAAATTTGAAAGTACAATCTTAAAGGAATTACTATGCTAACATCTCTCTTCATTCTTACAACACTCCTCTGTTTTCAGACGGGAAGTCCTGCACAACCTCCCGATGCATCAGTAATCGTTCACCAGAACACGCTGAACGGTTTCTTTAATGCCATCGGTCCCATCAGTGGCAAAGATCAATATAATGTACTCGGAATGCATGGAGAATACACTTGGACTCTCCGCAATGCCCGGATCGAATTGCGTCCGAATCAGGCGCGATTCATTGCAGATGCAGACATCCACGTGGGACCGTTATCCTATGGTTCAGAAGCGTCCGGGAATGTAGAGGTCCTTTTTCACCCGGAATCGAACAGAATCTCGATCAAGGTTCTACATGCAACCTTTGAAGTGTATATTAAAATTTTCGGAAAGAAAATCCATATCACGGATATCGACGCCGCGAGGTTCTATAAGCCTGAATTCGAATTCGCAGGCCCGCAACCGATGCAAGCGAGTGTCGACGTCGCGCTTCCGGACGGAAGTAAGAAAACGATTTTTATTAAGCCTATCTCCCAAAACCTTGTCATCGAACAGGAACGGATCGTCGTGACTTCAAAACTGACGTTTGCCGATCATCCGATACTCGAAGAAAAAAAACAGCGCTAGGTGGCTGTATTATATAGACTCACGAGGATAGTATGACATCGAACTCCGAAGACAACCGTGAAATGTTTCGACATATTGCTGCCAGCTTGGCTTATCGAGCAACGAAAACAATTCGTGAAGTTCCTGATACCTTCGCGACTTTTCGTGTGGATACAAAATCCCGGGCACCGGTAGAAATCCTTGCTCATATGAGCGATCTTTTTGACTGGGCGCTTTCAATGTTAAAGGGCAAGGAGATTTGGCATGACTCCAATCCTCAAGATTGGAATCGTGAAGTTGCCCGCTTCTGCGATTCTTTGCAGAAGTTCGATACATACTTAGCAAGCAACTCACCAATCGCATGCCCATTGGATAAGTTGTTCCAAGGACCGATTGCAGATGCCTTCACGCATGTTGGCCAACTTGCTATGCTGAGACGTTTATCAGGTGCGCCTATAAGAGGCGAAAATTATTTCAAAGCCGATATCATTATCGGTAAAGTTGGACTGGAGCAATCCAAGCCTCGAAAGGAGTTCGATTAATAATTAATCGAAAAGGATGAATTATAAAAAAGGAGGTTTTGCTATGAAAAAAGTGTTTATAATTGTGTTGTGTTTATGTTTTCTTTACTCGTTTTCAGGAAATGTTTTAGCTCAACAAAAAACACAAAAAAATATTCAGATTGATTCTACCGGCACGAAACAGAAAACACCTTCAAAACAAACTCGTAAACAAAAAGCTCAAGTGAAGAAAGCAGCGAGCGAGAAAATAGAATTGCCAAAGCTGAAACCATGGCAAGATGATAGACCTTTGTTGATGAAAGAAAAAGACTCATTGCAGAGAAATGCTAAGTAATCATTTTTAGATGGTGATGGTATAACCCGCAACTTTTTCACTGGTAAACGTAGCATGATTCTATCGTCAACAATCATAGGAGATAACCATGCAAGATTGCGATGACAAAAAAACAATGAATAATAACATGACTTTGGGCAGCGTCTATGGCTTGGCATCTATCGGCGCGGCCGTTTACTTCATACAGCACTCAG
>JBEKLV010000025.1:0-22581 GCA_050008835.1 Bacteroidota bacterium
TTTTCTGGCAGAACACAATATTCCGCATAGCCGCCATCTTGAAAGATCCCGATCGATTTATCTTTCAACCAATCGCATTGGCTGCTGTTGCCAGATCTGCAGTGTTCGCATAATCCGCAACGAAGACTGTTATCAACAGCAACACGATCACCAATATTTAGAGTTGTTACTGCCGAACCTTTTTCAACAACGGTTCCGCAAAACTCATGTCCTAAGACATTTTGGTTACCAACAACATGCTTCCCTTCCATAATTTTAACATCCGATCCGCAAATTCCGCAAGCTATTATTTTTACTAACACTTGGTTCTCAGAACTTATTTTGGGAATTGGTCTATCTTCATATACAATCTTACCCAAATTTTTATAAACCAACGCTTTCATGGTTTTCATTTTCCCTCCATGTTATTTATTAATGATCGAGAACAGAAATAATCTGACATTTGTCAATACTATGAGAAATAGTAAATTCCAAAACACCCAGAGTATTCTTTCCTTTTTTAATTATTTATTTACCACAGATTGTAGCAGTATATTTTAAATATCAAAGTTTCCTTTTTCAACGGCATATCCGGAGATATTCATTTTAACTGGAATGATTGATTCAATAACGTTACAGGATGAATTACATCAAGACCTGTACCTTGTTTAATTTGAATCTGACAAGTTCCACAGCCCGATAATACAAAGTCCGGATTCATTTTTTTAATTTCCCCAAAAAGTCTAGATCCTATTTCCATCGAAAGACCGAAGTTTTCTTTTTTCATTCCGAATGTACCAGCAATTCCGCAGCAACTATCATTTATTTGGGCTAGTTCAAGTCCTGGAATCATTTTCAATAAATCATTTGGTCCAAACATATTCTTTTGCGTCTTGAGATGACAAGGCGCATGATAAACTATCTTCTTGTGAATCGGTTTAAATGAATATTTGAATTCTCCTGTTAAAAAAATATCACCAAGAAATTCGTGTACATCACAGCTGGCCTCAGCAATTTTTTTTATATCTATATTATCCGGGAAAAAAGTTTTATACTCATGCATGAACGCATAACCACAAGAGGCTGCAGTAAAAACAATAGGAATATTTTGATACACATATGGCAGTAATGTTTTAACGTTAAACTCAATATCTTTCTCAGCATCTTTAAAATTACCGTATGATAATTTCGCAATATTGCAGCATTTCCACGCAGGTGTTATTACATCGTAACCAAGCTTTGTTAAGATTTGGATGCTGCTTTCCAATTCTCCATCCGGATCATTAAATTGTGCGGCACAACCCGTCCATATAACAACCTTTTTAGTGTCAGAAACTATTTGCAATTTCTTTTTTAGTCTTGCAAAGGTTGGAAAATTTCTGCAGCTATGGATTCCAACTGTGTAGTGCATAACTTTTCTAATTGGCAAGAATCCTAACATTCTATTACTAATTGAAGAAGAGAATGATGCTAGACTACTAACTAACTTTCCTCTTTGAAGAATAATCTCATTTATTTTGTATGGGCGTTTCTCATGCAGTTTTTCTTTTGCAAGAACAGCAATTCCCGGAATGTTAACACTAGTTGGACAATCTGTTAAACACTGACCACAGTTCAGGCAGTAATCCATTATTTTATAAAAATGATCTGTGTCTATCGTGGTGATAGAAATTTTCCCCGAAATAATTCCGCGCAGAATATTTGCTTTCGCTCTAGCTGTAGCTTGTTCTTCGCCAGTTACCTGGAAAACCGGGCAGTACTCACGGCAAGTGCCGCACCCATGACATTTCTCAATTTCTGTTCTCCAAGTTTCACTATTAAAACGTGGAGATACATTGATGTAACTATATTCTGGTGTATATCGTAAATTATCGTTCCATTTATATTTTTTGGTAGGAACAAGAATATCAGGATTCATTATTCCGGCAGGATCAAATAGATTCTTAATCTCTTTAAATAATGGATTAAGTTTAGGAAATATTTTCTCCATGTATGGAGTTCTTAGTCTTCCATCGCCATGTTCCGCCGTTAATGAACCGTTATATTTTATTACTAAGTCAACAAATTTCTCCATGAAATCATCTGCATTCAAGTAAGATTTTTTATCTTTCAAGTTAAGCAAAGGTCTTATATGTAAGTTGCCATCACCAGCATGCCCGAACATTGCATAGCGGAATGGATATTCATTCATAATATTAGAAACTTCAACTAAAAATTTTGGAAATACGCTTGGATGAATTGCACAATCTTCTGCAAATGGTAAGGGTTTTTCTTTCCCGGCAATTTTATTTAGAATAACTGTCGCTGCTTTTCGAACACGGAAAATATTTTCAATTTCCTCTTCATTGGTTGAATATGACCCTAGCTCGGCTAATTTCTCATCTTTACAAATTATCTGCTCGCACCTTTGTAATACTTGACTAATATTCTCTTCGTTATCATCCTCGAATTCAACATAAAGTAAAAATTTAACATGGCTCGGTAAAAATTTTTGGAGTTCCGGACGAAATGTCAATGCTAATTGAAGAAACGATTGATCAACAAATTCAACTGCAGAAGCGCCTAAGGTTCTTAAATGATTTACAGCAATACCCATCTTTTCTATATCTGTAAAGTATAATGAAATCATTCCACGACGTTTAACAATGGGAATTGTCTTAAGAACAGCATCAACGAATACTCCTAATGTTCCTTCGCCGCCCACTAATAGGGATGCCATGTTTAAGTGAGTCTCAGTCAAGATATCCCATACCTGGTAGCCGGAAGCGCTCTTGGTTGTGTACGGTCTGCTAGAATCAATTTCTTTAGAATATTTTTCCAGAAGTAATTTTATTTTTTCATAATAAGGTTTATGGAAACCATCCAGAGTAGCGATATAAGTTAAAGGAATATTTTTTGCTTTAAATACTTTCCCATTTGAAAGAATGATATTAACTTCTTCAACATGGTTATACATATTTCCATGCTTTATTGTATGAGGACCCCCACTATTATTCCCTAACATTCCGCCAATTACGCAAACATTTCCGCTGCTTGGATCCGGTGCAAATATTCTATTATGTTTTTTCAGTTCAGCTTGCAAATTATTTAGTACAACACTAACTCCGCTTCTTACCCGCTGATCATCAATAATATTTATTTCTTTAAAGTGATGAGTTAAATCAAGAATTACTGCTTCGCCGACTGAATTTCCGGATAGACTTGAACCTGCACCACGAGGTAGAATTGGAATTTTATATTTGTTACAAATATTGATTGCGGTCTTTATGTCATCAATATCAGCAGGAATAACAATCGCAAGAGGAGTTATTTCATATAAACAAGCAGCAGTACTATATAATTGTTTAGTAACAACATCAGACCGTACTTTTCCTTTTAACTTTTCTTCAAACTCATTCAACCATAATGGTTTATTCTCAACAATTTGAATATCACTTCTCATTTTTTCCGCAATTCATTCATCGTTATTAAATCAATCCTAACCTTTAATTAACTTGTAAGTATATTCAATAGAAAATTCTTCCATTGTTTTATTAGGATAATTCTCATCATCATAAAAGCAATTAAATGCTATTTAGTTACGTGTTAACACCTGCGCAAGAAATCGATGGTTATTTTCGCTGCTGTATCGGGATCTGGCAAAGGCAATATTTCTGCGGAAATAAATCCGTTATATTTTATTTTTTGGAGTGTATCAAAAATGATTTTGAAATCAATATGACCCGCACTTGGATACCATCTATTCGAATCTGCAACATGAAAATGAAATAATCTTTCTTTAGCATTCTTAATACTCTCCACAATCGACGGTTCTTCTATATTCATATGAAAAGTATCAAGTAGAAGTCCAACATTTATTTTATCCAACTTTTCAAGGAAGAGGAGACCAGAGTTAACGGTATTAATCAGATTAGTCTCGTATCTATGAATTGGCTCAATAGCTAATTTTATATTTTCATTAGCTAAAGCACATTCACTTAGTGCTTCTATTAGCCAGTCTTCAACTCTTTCATAACTTAAATCTGATTCTTTTTTACCGCGTACTAATCCGATGATTACAACAGCATTAAAATGTTCTGCCAATTCCATCTGAAATTTAATTCTATCAATAGCCTTTCTTCTAACCTCTTTATCTGGATTAGTAAAAGATAAACCTTCCTCACCATAAGCTTGTCCAGTTCCAATTGCTGGAACTTGTAAACAAGTTTCTTTCAATACTAAATTAAGTCTATTAAGATCTAATAGTTTTGGATCTCTTACGGCAAGTTCCACCCCGTCATAACCGAGTTCTTTAATTTTTTTTATATTGTCTGCAATTTGACCTTTGTATGCCAAAGCGGAAAAAGAAGTTGGTTGTGTTGAGAGAACAATGCTGAAATTCATTCTATCATAAACCCATTTTGTTAATTGCATAAATAGGTCGCCATCCTTCAGTAAAAGGTTCTTTCATGAACGGCTCCATTTCTTTTTCAGTTCGCATTGTTGTCTTTTCTATAGGAGGAACTTTGCCGGAAGGATATGCTTCTAGAATTTCATCATGTACCAGCGTCAAGTATGAAAGAACTGCCGCGATTGTTCTTTTTGCTTTTTGTGCAGTTCCGATTGTTGGTCTTCCAACAACGCCCTCAGGAATAGAACCCATCTCTGTTGGAAAATGTCCTTGTCCTTCAGACCAACGGCAAGGTCGTCCAAACGGGTCCACAGCTTTATCAAAATGACCATCTGGTAAGTAAGGTTCAACTTTTGTTTCTTGAGCATAATTCATTTCAACAAACTCTTTGGCTAAAAGAAGAAGAACAGAGGTCTCCGCTTCATCAGCATGAACAAAATCATCTTCCCAATCTCCACCGCGATCTTTTGTTCTGAAAAACTCTCGAACTGATCTATGCCAGTCAATTGTTCTAAACATACCTGGTAAGTTCCATGTTTTTTGTAATTCTTGAATCGCAGCTTCAAGCAGCCATGAATGACCATGATTGTTTACTAGTACGATTTTTCTAAATCCGTCATTCCAAAAGCCAACCATTACATCAATCAACATTCTTTTTAGAACTTCATCTTCAAGATGAATTGTTCCCGGCATACCAACATGGTGATGGGGATGTCCGCCAAAATTGAGAGGAGTCCAAGATAAATTAACCGGTGCACCTTTTTTAGCAGTATAACGGTGTACACCTTCAAGAATTTGAGTTACCATAAAAGTGTCTAATGCAGTTACAGTATGCATTCCGTGTAATTCTGTGCATCCTATCGGAATGAAAAGGATGTCGTCCTTCTTTCTGTTTTCGATGACTTTTTTTCTAATTGTTGTTTGAATATAAGTTCCTGGTTTAGCCAATTCCGATGGAGATGGGATTTCATATTCAGCTAATATTTTATCAATCTCGGCATCGGTTGCATCCCATATTTTCTTTTTCAATCTACCAACACTGGTATCTTCAAAAAGAATATCACCGCGACTTGCTTTTATCCATTTAGACATAATATAATCCCTTATTTTTATTCGAAGTTTGTCACAGTAATTTTGACTTCGTCTCTGTCGGTCTGAAGCATTTTTAAATTTGCTTCAACTTCATCCAATTTTATTTTTTTTGTGATCATTGGCGATACATCCATTGCGGAAGAGATGCAATTAATTACGTTTGGGAATACACCATGGCCGGAATGCCCCTGAGCTCCAACTACATTCGCGCGTCGCACTTGTAACACTTCTCCGGTCAATGGAATTTTAGCGTCAGCTCGAGCCACAACAACAACCGTTGCATTTACTGCTTTTCCTTCCCAAATAATTCTTTCAACATCTTTCCAAACCACACCTGGTAATCCAGTAGCTTCTAAGATTAATTTGGCACCTTGACCATTTGTAATTTTGAGAACTTCATCAGCAACATTTTCATTTTTAGGATCAATCACGTGAGTAGCTCCTAAAGCTAAAGCCATTTTTCTTCTTGCTGCTGAAGGTTCTGAAAGTATTACAGCATTTGCGCCTGCTCTTCTTAATACAGCACAGGCAGCAGCGCCAACTGGTCCAGCACCAAGTATTACTACATTTTCACCGGGAAGAATTCCACCACCTCTTGTAATAACAGCGTGGTAAGCAACTGAGGTTGGCTCTACAAGACTTCCGAGCAACCACATTTTATCTTCACCATATATTTTTCTTAATCCTTCAATACTCCAAAGATATCTAGCATCAACTATGATATATTTTGCATAAGCGCCGTCACAAGAAAAACCTATTTCTTGAAGATTTTCACAATGGTTCGGATATCCATCAACACATGGTCTGCAATAGCTGCACCATAGCATTTCTTCAGAACAAACTGCTTCACCAATATTATATTTTTTATTTGTTCTTTTATTAAGTGCTTTTTCTCCCACTTTTACAACAACACCGCTGAACTCATGCCCTAACGTTGATGGAAAGGCTGTTAGGCCAGGATAAAAAATGTATCCATCTTTATCTGTTTGATACATATGAACATCGCTACCGCAAATACCGCATGCTTTTACTTCAATAAGCACTTCTGTTGGACCTGGCTCACGCACTTCTTTTTCAACAATTTTAATTGAAGGATTACGCCATACTTTACTTCCAAGATATGTCAGCTTTCCTTCAATGTCTTTATTGCCAAGAACGAAGTCCGGTTTTGGTTCCCAATTCGCGAACAATGATACTGTTCTCATTTAATTTCCTATTAATTTGATTAATAACAGAATAATTTACATATGGATAAATATTTTCCACTGCTGTAATCATTACTTCAAAAATTTATGATTTATATAATTACATGCAGCCGGGGTAATCTGAACAATAACTGGCATTCCTGCTGCTTCGGCTCCACTAAAAACACCGTATATTTGTTCCACATTAAAAACGTTGAATGCGGCAACGCCGAATTTTTCATACGCATTACGTAATATTTTAAAAGCAGGTATCTTCACCGTTTTCATCATTCCATAACAAATTCTAACTTACCACCTCGAATAATTTCCGAATGCATAATTTTATTGTCTTTAACTTTTACATTGTTAAATTTAATTTCTTTTACTTTCTTTTTACCTGTATTCATTCCATCGGCAGTAATTGTTAATGTCTTGCCGTTTTCAAAATAAATTAAAATATTTTCAAACAATGGTGCCGAAACCGCGTATTCGTTTTTTCCCGGACAAACCGGATACAAACCAATCGTTGCTAATACGTACCATGCAGATATTTGCCCTGAGTCGTCGTTACCGCTTAATCCACCTGGTTCCGGGCTATATTCTTCCTTTAATATTGTCGCTACTATTTCCTGCGTTTTCCACGGCTGTCCCGAATAGGTATAAAGGAAAGGTATCTGCTGTCCGGGTTCGTTGCCGTGCCAATACTGATCCGCCTTAAAAAATTTATCAAGGTTACGGTTGAATTTATCTCTTCCGCCCATTAATTCGATTAATTCCTCAACATCATGAGGAACATAAAATGTATATTGCCACGGAGTGCCTTCTGTTATGTAGGGCATGCGTTCGGTTTTACTAAATTCGTTTGTAAATGTTCCATCTGCAAATTTTCCGCGGACACATTCAACCGTTGGATCAAAAACATTTTTATAATATTTGGATCGTGCAAGGAAGTATGTGTAGTCATCTTCCTTACCCATTTTTCTTGCAATTTGACTCAACGCATAATCATCGTACGCATATTCAAGCGTACGCGAAACCTGTTCCCCTTTATGAAACGATTCTTTCACGCTGTCTTCCAATGGGATATATCCATATCTCAAATATGATTTTAATGCACGCCTTCCTTTGCCGTTAACATAATCTTCAAATTTTTCCGGTGATTGTGTTGCATTCTTTTTTAGAATTTGATAGTCAGATTCCGTTAAATCAATTACACCTTTGATGTATGCATCTGCAATGGCAGCTATGGCATGATCGCCAATCATTGCGGATGTGTAACTGTTCCAGCAGGGAAAAATAGGGAGCCATCCTCCCTGAGCGGCCTTAGTAAGGAGCGATCTCATCATATCTGAACTATATTTTGGTATCAATAGATTATATAACGGATGTAGCGCTCTATAAGTATCCCACATTGAAAAGTCGTCGTAATAATTATTTTCCCCCGAGTTACAAATGGAATCGCTTCCGGCGAAACTAGGATACGAACCGTCGTAATCGTTAAATAATCTCGGTTGCAGGAAACTATGGTACAAAGCTGTGTAGAATTTGGTTTTATCGTCATTAGACGCATCTTCGATTTCAACTTTCGAGAGCATCTCGTTCCATTTATTTTTCAGGATTTCTTTTGCCGCATCAAAATCCAAATTGCTTGTTTCAGCTTCAAGATTTTTTCTAGCTTCTTCAATGCTTGTAAATGAAGTTCCGACTTTTACAATAACGGTTTTATCGTCATGTAATTTAAATGAAACAAATCCGCCTAATTTTTCTTTGCCGGAAATTTCTCCAGCGCCTTTTCGAATTTCATTTTTTTGGTAAGTCCCGAATGAATTAAATCCACAATCAAACCGCGCCACAAAGTAACCTTTGAAACCTGCGCTTTTACCCCAGCCCTGATAAATTCTATGAACAGGATTGTAACCGATAATTTCATTTCTATCAGGAATTATTTTAATATAACCTTCATTTTTGTCGCTGTTAGGCTCGACAACAACAACACCGCTGTCTGAGTTATTGAATGTAAATCTCAAAATACCGGCTCTTGCAGTTGCGGTAATTTCACTTTCTATATTATAGTCTGCCAGTAACACCTTATAATAGTAAGGAGTCGATATTTCATTTTTATGAGAATAGTGAGAGCCACGTTCTTCTGGAAGAAGTCTTTTCGTATCTTTCATGGGCATCAAAGTAACGCTGCCGTAATCTTGAGTACATGAACCGCTTAGCCAATGGCTTCCCCTCACACCGGTTATCAATGTATCAACATAGTAATACGGTGCTACACATTTCGTTTCAACACTTTTTGTCTGAGGCGTCCAATTGGTCATTCCGAAAGGCGTTGTAACGGAAGGGATTACCTGAGCATTGTTTTCAGTTCCGCTCCCATGCTTTAATGCACTTATAGTTATTGAAGGTGCGGTTCCAATTAACGGGTTTACAAAATTCACAACATTGCTTTCTACCATGGATTGCGAACAACAAGCAAATATCGCAATGGCAAGCATGCTAAAAGAAGTATTTAAAAAAAAATCCTTCATCAGCTAATTTCCATGATTGATAACAAAATCATTTTTTTTGATATAGGTATGATCAATAAACATAATGCAGTAGCTAGAATGAAATAGTTTCGACGGAAAATAATAATCCGTTGTAATTATTTGCGCACCGCTTTCAACGGCATTATTGAACCCTTGATAATTGTTTTCCCGTGCTTCTTTTGTATCTGAGTCAGCGCGGGTTCTGACGATATATCCTTTTTGAACTAGTCTTTTTATTTTGGCCTTATCCCTTATCGGATCATTCACAATTCTAATTGCAGCGCATGTGTTACCTTCTTCCGCATTCACAAACAATACTTTTCCGGATAAACTTTTCTCCGGACCCAGGTAATTTTCAAGTTTTTTACCGGTTTCATCAAGAATAAACAGAACACGCCCTTTCACTTCTTCAATTCGTGGCCACCCTTTTTTCAAGATCGCTTCTTCCAAAGTACTGTAATTACCTTTTATCAAATCAGGAGTTATCAATTCATCTTCATTAAAGACAGAACGGATTTCTTCGTCAATAGAATGCAAAGCTAATTTTGTAAAAGGAAGAGGATCAACCACTCCCGGAAGAGGCAGCGGGTCGTCTTTTGCATTCATAGTAATGAAGATGGGAATATGATTTTTATTTTGAACAGACCATTTTTTTATAACACGCAGGCAATCCTTAAACAGTAAATTACGGCTCCGGAAATCAAAATCGGGGATGTGGAATGTTTTCAACCCGGGTTTTAAAAGATCGTTAGCGGGATCATACTCGGTTGGCATTGCCGAAAAGGCATTCATTATTCTTATTCCTAGAGGATGTTTAAACCTTCCACCATCCGGGTCGTATAAAACATCCAACTCCAAACTTCTTAAACCGAGATTTAACTGTTCATCCAACGGGATGTGTTCATATTGAAGTGAATTGGCAAGCCGTGGTTCTAATAATGCAATAAATTTCCACAATGAAGTATCAAGAGCTTCTTTATAACTGTTATGACTTCCAATCACTTGTATTTCATTCAAACGAAGATCAGCGAATCGGATATCGGTTTGACCTTTTAAAGGAATTAAAAGAACAACGCAAAGCATTATGGAGAATTTTAAGTTTATCATCGTTACTTTTTTTTCAAAGAAGTGACTTATAAGAAAGAAAATATTTCAGGCATTACTTTTTGTACTTAGCACATGAATTTCTTTCAATGAGTTTATGCTCCAAAATTATGTTTTCATTTAACAGAGCGGATGAATTTGTAATTTGATTAATTATTAAAGTCGCCGCAGTCTCCCCAATTTCATATGCGGGCATTTGAATTGTGGTCAATGGTATTTTTACAAACTTACTGAAATCTATATTATCGAATCCAACTACCGATACTTTTTCGGGGACTCGTATTTTCAATTCCAACAAAGCATTTATAAGTCCGATGGCAACCAGATCGTTATAGCAAAATACCGCCGAAGGAAGTTCACAGTTCTTTGAGAACAATTCAATTCCAGCCTTGAAACCGCTAAGAGTGTACGGTTCGACGGATAAAATATATTTTTTGTTTATCGGAATATTATTGTCTATAAGAGCTTGCTTATAACCTTCTAACCTTTTTTGGCCGTGACCAGAGTGACCAGGTCCCGCGAAATGAGCAATTCTCCTATGCCCCAGCTTAATTAAATATGAAACGGCATCGAAGGCGGCTTTTATATTGTCAATATCTACTCGACTCGTAGAATAATTTTTTACTTCGCCAAGCACTACCACGGGATAATGATCGTCGAGTAAATTAGCAAGATATGTAAAATTGGATTCCTCACTTTGCAGAGGGGAAATAATTAATCCGTCAACTCTTTTATTCAACAAAGCATTTATTATTTCGGATTCTTTTTCAGCAGACAACTCTGAACTTCCCAACAACACCGAATAGCCAAGTTTTGAGCACGCGTCATATACTCCTTTCATAAGCTTAGAAAAATATGGATTGTCAATTTCTTTAATGATAAGTCCTATGCTCTTCGTTTCCCTTGCAGCGAGCGATTGCGCTATTTGGTCAGGATAATATTTGTGTTTTTTAATTGTATCGAGTATTTTTTTGCGGGTTTTTTCAGAAACACCCGTTTTGTTATTTAACACAATCGATACTGCAGATTTTGAAACGTTTGCTAATTTGGCAATATCTGAGATAGTTATTCGCATATATTATTCCGATAATGAATTTAAAGCAAATGAATACGCACCAATAGCTACGGCTTTGCTGGTTCCAATTTTAGAAATACCCAAACCTATTCTCATCTCCGGATCATATTTTATCTTTTTATCGCTTCCATAAATAGTTATCTCCTTTGTAGTTCCGCGAAGAAACTTATTCAATTCATCCCGATTTTCTAGATTATAAACGTTCGCTGCCAACCGGCGGAACTGAGTTCCGTCCGGCTGTAAAAACTTGCTGTTCATTTCATCAACCATAAAAGGAAGAAATAATTCGGAAGCACCTGCAAGCCCCCCGCCGATTACAACTAATCCATCTATGAGAGTAATTGCATGAGATATAGCATCGCCCGCAACTATTGCCATATTTTTAAATGCTTTTATTGCAGCTTCTTTATTGCCTTTCTTTTCATCCAATGCAATTTCATAAATATCTTTTGGTTCTGGTGAATTCTTCACATCTATGTGCATTTCATCTGCATAAGTTTTTTTTACACCTCGTATGCTTGCATGATATTCTACATTTGTTGTTGGGGTCAGTTTATCCCGCATAAGCCAAATTTCGCCGGCTATTGAATTATCACCTAAAAACAAATTGCCGTTGTTAACAATACCTGCTCCGAAACCCGTTCCAAGAGTCAACCCCAAAAGGTTTCTATATCTTTTAGGACTACCTGAATTTTCTAAAAGATTGTTAACGTAGGGCAAAAATCCGGCTATAGCTTCACCGTACGCATACAGATCCCCATCGTTATTAATAAAAACCGGAAGATGGAATTTTTCTTTCAACATTGGTCCGAGCGCTACGCCACCTCTAAAAGCAGGTAAATTGCCTAGGTCGCCAATGATACCGTTGGGATAATCTGCCGGACCGGGAAAAGCAAAGCTTATTGCAACAGGCTTGGCATTTATTTTGTCCTTTACCTGTCGAAAGCCTTCAACTATATTTGATAAACATTTATCGAGGTTATCAGCATTTGAAGGCAAAATAATTTCTTCGATGATTTGTTCATTCCCTTGAATAGCAGAAAAGACAAGATTTGTTCCTCCTGCATCGAGTGACATTACAATTCTTTTATCGTTCCTGTAATCCATCATTTCATCTCTAAGGTAAAGACAATTTTAAATTCTTAACTGATGTCCATCCGATGTAGAGTAAGGCCATTAACGGTACCAAGAATCCGTACTCGATCGATATTTTATCAGCAATAAGTCCCATCAATGGTGGAATAAATGCACCGCCCACTATGGCTGTAACCATTAACCCGGAAAGCTCATTTGTTTTTTGAGGCATTGAATCAACTGCGATTGAAAATACAAGAGGGAAGATATTGGCAAAACCCAAGCCGATAACGATTACACATATAACAACAGAGACAATGCCGCTCAGTAAACCCACTATGCCAACAAGAGACACCAAGACGGTGGTTATAAAAAACTTTCTAGGAGAAATCCAGTTTAACACAACTCCGCCTAAAAATCTTCCGATCATCAATGTAGTAAAGAAGAGACCTGTGCCGAGCAATCCAATCTTTCCAATTTCAATTCCATATTTCGATTGCAGATAAACGGGTATACCGGAGCTCATACATACTTCGGCGCCAACATAGACAAAGATTGCGGCTACCATCATAAGCACATAACCGTTCCTTAATAACTCAAGACAAGATTTAAAGGAAACGGGGGCACTCTCGTCATACTTTCTCTCTTGTACATTGAGCGTTGCTACGGAAATAATCGTGATGATTAATGCTATTGAATAAATCGGAAACAATATTTTCCAGTCAGCACCAAAGTATGACGCGGCAATCGCCGGTATGACAGGTCCCGATAGCGACCCTATTGCTTTGACAAACTGCGCCATTGATAGATTTCTCGAATACTTTCCCTCCTCGGAAACATCTCTCATGATAGGATTCCCCGCAACCTGAAGTATGGTTGCCCCTGCTCCTAATAATAATACTGTTACAAGTAAAAGATAAAAAGAAGAAATTGTAAATATCGGGATTACTATTCCTAAAAGCATGATAATGAGGCCAAGCATTAATACAAACTTTTTCCCTTTTTTTGCCTGATAAATTCCCAATGGAACTGATAACAAACCGAACATGATAAATCCCATAAATGGAATGAGAAACGCCACTGTGTTGCTCAAGGTAAATTCATTTTTTGCCAACCCTACAAAAGGTCCGACCGCATCGCCGAATCCCATTGCGAGAAATGCTAAAAAAACCGGTGCTGTTTTAACTTTCATTTTGCACTCTTCTGTTTTTTGATTGACTCACAATTTCCCAATAACTTCTCCAGTGTGATAAAGACTGTCAGTGATAAGCACAAGTTCGAGATCCTGCCCGTCAATTGTCTCTTTTCCCGTAGCAATGATTAATGCTAAATGATTCGATAATATAATCGTTTGGATTTGTACTTCCTCTTAAAATCGCATTATCCGAAATATTTATTTCAGCACGAGATTTCATGATATACTGTCGGTAAGCAAATTTCCTTTGAGTATTACGACAACACCCCCCCCCGGCTTTGTAAACAGAGTCGATAGCTGTTTGAAGGATGTCGGTCTCAAGCGTAGTTCCGTCGCCGGAAGCACCCAGAGATTTTATATTAATCCGTATTCTCGTGTTGTTTTGTTGTGTTGCATCTCAATCGGCTTCTACGGTAAAAACAACAAACAATAAACAAATAAAATGCAAAATGGATTTATGAATCTTATCTAGTGTCATTTTTAACCGATTCAAATCTATCTTTAACAAAACATCGATCACTTATCTGACACCAACAGCAATGTTATGAACATATAAAAACCGAGGAAAACATCTCCCCGGTTTTTAGGAACATTATAAGTAAAGCGACCTACTTCATCAGCAACATTTTCTTTGTTGCAATAGAATTACCGGAACGAAGCGAATAGAAATAGACGCCGCTGGAAAGACGCGACGCGTCGAACTTCACTTCGTGGCTTCCAGCAGTCTCAACACCGTTTACCAATGTTGCTACTTCCTGACCGATAATGTTGTAAACTTTCAATGTTGTCGATCCCGTTGCCGCAAGCACATAGCTGATTTGTGTGCTCGGGTTGAACGGATTCGGATAGTTCTGGGATAATGCGAATTTGTTCGGAGTAGACGTGGTTTGGGTTGCAACACTTGTTAGCAACCATGCAGCGTGTCTAGTAGGGAACCAATTCAAATCGCCAGCCGGGAATCCATCGGTAGTGCCAGTGTATGCAGCAGATGATGTAGAATAAGCACAATTCATTGTATCTCGGAAATACAGAACGTTCCTTCGGTCAAAATCTACATAATACGAACCTGATGAATTTCCACCGGCACCGCCAGATGCAACTGGGGTTCTGTACCAAGTAACCAAACCGGCCATCGGAGATGGCACATTTGTGAAAGAAGGCGATGCACTTAATGTCTTAAATGCATTTACCGAATCAGCTACTTTACTCCAAATATAATTTGACAACACTGGCGCTTCTTTCTGCACTGGCATCCAGCCATTGCTGATAACCGTGTTCCACACAGCTTGAATTGCCGGTGTAACATACTTGTAATTGTACCCAATATTGAATGTAGGAGCAGAAATGGTATCTATCCTTTGGTTATAAATCATAACCTGATTTATTCGAGTGGGGACAGCCGCACTGAACGGTTCTAAACCTAACTCTAAGAAATCAGATTGTCGGTTCATATTCGTATCTGCACCAAATGCCATAGCATCAACGAGAAGATTGTTTCTTATTTTAACCTTTGCACCCTTTAATTGACCTAATGCAATGACACCATACGTGCCACAATTGTTGATAACGGTATTATGTTCAAAGGTAAAGTTATTTAAACTGCCTACGCTTGCAATATGACGAAATACTCTATCATATCCATTGACAAATGTATTATTCACCATTACCACGGTATCAACAGGGGCATTGCGAATATCAACTGCTCTTCCATTACCCAAACTAGCCACCCATTCTTCGCCGCTATTAGCAAAGATACAATTTGTCACAATGAAGGAGCGAACCTGAGCGAAGGTTCGAAGATCTGCCTGATACCCCTGCAAAAAAATACAACTATCAGTCACCAAAGTAAAATTTCCATTTACATTAAATACAATTAACTCTCTTGGTGCACCATAATAAAATTTTGTATAATTTGTATCTTTAGTAAGTTCATAAATACCATCCACAACTATATTCTTGAGATAAACATCTCCTGTCGCATTAACAAAATCTATTGGAATGGTTGTACTTCCTGGAGCAATATATCCAGAAATAGTTGGTTTCACACCTGAAGAATCTTGCGCTTTAATTCGCAAAGCCCAACCATTATTAGTAATCACATTATTAAAGACCCAATTAGAACCTCGCCGTAATACATATGTTCTCAAGGTATCATTTCTTTGTCCATTGGCAGCAGTATCACCCATAATAATATTATTTATATATGGATAACCACTTGTTGTCGAAGTAAGCAGCAAATCATGCGGTCCACCGAAAAGATTACCTGCAAGGGACAATAACAACAAAAGAGTTGCTGTTGCATAGTAATGTATTTTGTTCATGAAACACCTCATATATTATGATTGATGATTAGTTAATTAATGAATACTATCGTTTGTCCTCAAATTGTAACCCTGAACCATAATTCTGCGGATGCACCAAATTTATAATCTGAAATTTCTCTTTGCGTTCCTTGCATATCATCTTTGAAATATTGTCCTTCACCTGAATTGGTAATATTATCCAAATTTAGACCTACTGATAAATAACCATTGATTTCTTGCTTCAACGAAGCATCTACCCTATTAAATGATTTCTGAATTATATTATCGCGGTTATCAAGTGATTGAGAAGCAATATATTCCGCTTGATAAAACCACGATATACGCCCGGAGAAACCTCCAATGTCATAGCCCAACGAAACATTTCCAAACATTTCTGGTATATTAGACATTTTAGTTTTTCTCTGAGAGACTACTTCTCTATAATTTTGCATAGGTACACCAAAAACAGGATCAATAGTATAATACAATTGATAAGTTACATCCGTCGTATAAGTTTGTGTCCTGCTGATAGTTAAATTATAACTTAGGACAATGTGGCTTAAGAAGCCCGGGAGATAATGAAAGTTCGTTTGATGTTCAATTTCAAATCCCCATACCTTTACAGGTTGTTGTAAATTGTATGGAAGAGTAATGTATACTTGTGCTAAAGAAACTCCTGGCAACAAGCGAACTCCTAAACTATCCATATTATTTCCGGAAGTTAGATGAAAGTTACTCAGCGTAGAGACGTAATTGTTTATTTCTTTATAATAAGCTGAAATAGAAAATAGACCTATCTTGTCCCCATAGAACTGTATATTTGTTTCATAATTCCAAGCATCGGCATTTTTTAAATTGCTATTATTTTGAATAATATTTGTTCTACTATCATCCGTTATTCCCTTTTCGCAATAATATGTCGGAAGTCTTAGATTAAAATTAGGTCTATTTATTCCTCGATATACCGCAGTTCTAATATTCATAAAATCCGTAGGTTTGAGAATAAGCTGAAAATTAGGCAGGACTATAGATTCTCGATGCGTTGCCGTCGAATCTTTATAATTGTTAAAACGCTGAATAAATTGATCGGTATAATATGCATGATAATTATCATTATCTTGTTCCAATCGCACTCCTGTTATAAACGTTACATCATCTCCAAAATTCAGTGTATTCATGAGATACCCGGCTGTCACAGCTTCTGTGAGGTCATAATTCGACCCACGTGCAGTACCTTCATCTGTATACTCAAGTGTACCTGTCTGAGAATTATAACCGTGTATATTCATTTCATACCAATTTCTCATCCGATTTACATCAAACATTGGATTTAACGAATACTTTCCATAAATATCACGTGTTGATGTAGTTAGAAAATTGCGTAATCCTATTAAATTGCCACCGGTAAAAATTAGATTTGTAAACCCATATCGAGTAAAATCTTTTGGTGTGATCGATCCATCGGCATTTTGGACATCATCAAAAAAATTACTTCCGTTTTGATATGATGAATATTCTATGCTTGCATTTCTCCAATGAGACTTTGAACTATATTTTGCCCCAAATTTAAATTCGCCATTTATATTAAATACCAAATAATTCTTCTTCAGATCGATAAAGGTTGTTTTTTCATTATCAAAACTCGAAGTTGGTCGAGATGTGGCATTGTTAATATATGCAGATGAAAAGCCATTCACCGCATAGGGAACTATCTTCGTATAGTCATTAGTATACAATAATTCATTTGCATTATTCCCATGAAGCATCCCAGTGACTTCAGTAAAGTACGTATCATAGTCGTACGGTATCTCCGTGGCAGATTCACTGTATGATAAACTCCAATCAACATCCCAATGAAGTAGATGGTTTTTACCTGAAAGTGCAATGTCTTTAACATCGGTATTAATATCTTGACCTCTGAATTCATAAGATACCGCAGACGCCAATGTTGGATAGTTACGATTCATAATTGACAGTTTTCGCTCTGTTTTATCGTATTCTCCACTCAATTTCAATACTCCTTCATCCGGAGTTTTGAAATCTAAAAGAATTTTACCGCCTTCTCGTTGTCTTTGTTCAGGTGTGTATTGAATATTGAAATTGCTTATCGGGTATTTTCTTTCCAAATCACCATTTGAAGAAATTGCTTTACCGGTGTTATATGTATTAGTTTGATCATATGTAACATTATATTGTTCGCTGCTTCTATTTCGCTTTTCGATGTTGCCAAATACCTGCACTCCCAAAAGGTCATCAAAAAATCGTTCACCGTATCGCCCTAAAAATTTATATTGGTTATATGTTTTATCCATGCTGCCATATGCACCAAATGCATCCACTTGAATTTCCCTTTTCTCCGGTGCAGTCTTTGTAACAAAATTTATGCTACCTGCAATTGCTGCACCGTCCATATCTGCCGTCACGGCCTTGGAGAGTTCGATACCTGACAACGAGCCTTGAGAGATAGTGCTCAAATCGACGGTCCTTGTATCTACATTATCCGACGACCCGGTAGGTGCCAATCGCACTCCATCGACCGTAATGGTCATCATGTTTTCATCTAATCCACGCAACATGATCTGACTTGCTTCTCCACCAGAACGCACGACCGAGACACCGGGCAAGCGGCCAATTGCCTCTGCAGCATTTGCATCCGGTAATTCTTTTATTTTTTGTTCGGAAACAACGTTAACAATAGTATTCGAAGTAATCTGTTGATTGATAGCCGCTATTTGTCCTTGCATTTGAGCGGTAACAAGCACTTCTTCTCCTTGAATTGTGACGTAAAACAAAGAATAATTTAATTCTATAGTTCCGTCATCCACAACATTGACTGTTACCTGTTTGGATCTATATCCGATATACGAGCATTTAACAATATACTTACCAGCGGGAATTGCAGAAATTGAATACTCACCTTCGATATCGGTTGCAGATCCTAAAGAAGTACCAACTATTACAATGTTTGCACCAACCAATCTATCATTCGAAAGAGTATCTGTAACGACTCCTTTTATTTTACCTGATGAATAAACTAGTGCAGGCATTAATAGAAGTACAAACAAAATATTTTTAAGAATTGTAAAATATTTCATATTGGCACTCGTCATCTATTGTTTAATTAATTTTTTTGTTCGCTATTATTTTCTGTAAGTCCTTACGCAATTACATCTAAGCAATCTTTGAATACTCCGCACAAAAAATATTATCTATTCAATTTATTATTGTGGTGTTAAATCGGTATTTCTCATCGAGTACAAATAAAGTTTAAAATGATTATACCTATTTTGAATAAACAAATTCACTAAACCGTTTCATTTGTCATAAAAAACAATAATATCTTACTTTATAGGGAGTTATGGAACAATATAGATATATCACTAAACCGCTTTAGCTAAATAATATTTATTTCATATAATGTCAAGTACTTTTTTAAATAATTCCAGGGTGTTTTTTATTGGGGGGGTTCTATACTAATCAGCGACGATTTGTTTGTTTTCTGGTAATAAAATTTATCGCGGGTTCGTTAATATTCTACAATGATTTATTTTATTCATCTGATTGATTTATATCGCCGACAATCTTTTTATAATTCGTATCATCGTAAATTGTCGAAGCTTTAGCCACAAAGAAAAGTTCGTTGCTTCTTATCGATTTACGGTAATAACTGTTTTCATGCTGAAAGAAATTATCCGTTAACTTTTTAAATAATATCTGAAACATATCGCCAATAGTATTCCACTCGGTGTTGTGGCGTAAATCATTCATGGCATCCAAAGCAAAAAGTTTTTCTATTTGTACATTTTTGGATAACGGATGCGAATAAATTTTATCGAAAAATACCCAAGGTGTTTTGAAATGCGGCGGCAACGATGTTGCGCTGCCCATTTCGCCAACTGGATATAAGTCGGATTTGGAATAATGATTGGTGTACATCCAAAGTTCGGCATCGGTATAATGAAGTTCTTTCATGGCTTGAAACAATGCAAGACTTGTGCATTTATGATCGTAATGAGTATCAATCGCGGGATAAGGTGTTACTATAATAGTGGGATTTCTTTTTTTTAGAATGTATTTCAAATCGTTTACGAGAGAGTGCCAATTTGAGACAGCTTTCATCGAGTTTAAAAAAGTTGAAATGTTTTTTGATCTAAAAATATAGATATCCTTTGTCCCAATGAATTTTGATGTAGTTGTAAGGGTATCGTTGAAATACATGAATTTTAATGAGCCGTCAAAGTAACCAAGATTAACTATATTTTGAGGATCAAGATCAGCAAGAAAAGGTACAGTTATACTATTCCAAACTCGCAGTTTACCTTTTTGAAGATAATGTTCGCTATCGGAGTTATAAAAATTCTCATACTTGCTCTTTCCTGCATCACCGGCGGTAATCGTAGCAATAAATGTATTTTTTGTACTGCTGTATAAACCATAGGCAGCTATTTCAGCGTCATCGGGATGAGGTGATAGCACTAAGACATGTTCTTTCTTGATATCCCGATTTTTATACATAATGAGTTTGTATGTTCCATCGGCTAAACTACATCGAGAGCAATCAAGCGTTATTGTTTTAGAATTATTTTGAATACATGCACTAACATTTAAATACCGAGTGCCCCTCGCTCCATATTCAAAATCCTGCGACAAATATAGCGTATCATATAACATTTTAATTTCCGGCTGCAAAATATATCCGACAATGTTTTGCTGCAATTTGATTTCGATCAAAGCAGTGTTATAATTATTATCTAAATGGGGAAGTTGAACTATACTGTTCTTAACCGCAACATTAACAATTTTGGCATAACTCGAATCAAAACTATAGCAATAATCGGCACCGTTATCGTAGTCGTAACTAAAAGCCCTTTCTTTAAGAACATACGCAAGAAAGACGACCACGAGAAGTGCAGAACAACCTATTACAATTATTTTTGTACGCATTAATTTATGTTGTGGCTATTTCGTCAAATTCATTACCAACTTTTCTAGCGCGTTTTGGTTTATCAAGATTAATCCCTAAACTCAATCCTATTTCCACAAGCAAATTCCATCCTGCACATATAAACAGATATGGATTCATAATTCCCGCATCTGGAATAATGATAGTCTGAAAAGGCGTCTGTTTAGTCGAGATAGCAACAACTTTTAATCCAACGCCATCAACCAATACTTTTTGAAACTTATCAACTTCTTCATCAATCGGATCAATGATAAAAACGACGTCATCTTTTTCGAGCACTTCTTCTATTCCATGAACCGCATAAGTGCCCTCTAAATAATCTGATTTTTTTCTGGTTATTTCGTTTGTCTTAAGCGTTAACTCTTCCGCGACACCATCATTGTACCCGGCAAAATAAACGATAGATGCTTTAGCTGCAGCTTCAATAATATTTTCATCTAAGTGCATTGTTAATGCATTAGCTATTTTATTACATAGCCCAGGTTCTATCATTTTATTTTTTTTGTTCAGTATTTTCCAAATAATCGATTCGTAAAATAAAGCTTGTTCTACAACGCTTTTAGTAGCTGCAACGGCATGTTCCCATCCGCATTTTAAAATAAAAGTTTCTTTGCAATACTTTTCAAGAAGTGTATCTGAATTTGTTGTAAGAGCGAAACAATTATTGTTACCTCTTCCGGATATTATTTTTGCGAGCGAAATAACTTCTTTTGTTCTACCGGAATTTGATGAGCAAAACACAGCAAAATTAGACAGATCATAATTTGCCGCTTGGTGTGAACTTTCCGTAATTATAGTTAGATCGACGCCCCAATGAAGAGCTTTGCGTATTGCATTTTTTGCTGGAAATATTCTACTCGAACCTTCGCCTGTCAGCAACAATTTCCCTATTGCTTGTATCTTCTTAGCAATTTCAATTGTTTGTTCAGGATCGAATCGATTTACTACATCTATCGTCTCCATCATTTCCCGAACAAGGGCATATTTAGAATATTTTGATTCAATGAGATTCGTAAAATGTCTCCTATATCTTCAATAATAGTTTTAGCACGTTTTTAATACTTTGTTTATTTTTCTTGCATATCAAAATAAAGAGCTGCAGCACCAAGAATAGCTATATTCTCTTTTTCGGAAACCTCAACTTTTATTTTACTGGCTGATTTTGAATAAGAAAAATTCCTTATCGGTTTCCACATCTCGTCTTTGAAGAATTGAAAAGATTTACTGACCGATCCGCCCAAAACAATTACTTCCGGATCCACCGCGTACATAATCATTTTTATCGCTTCCCCAAGATTTGTACCATACTTATTGAATATTTCTATTGCGTGAGCTTCTTTATCAGCAGCTCTTCTAGATATTTCTTTTCCGGATACTCCAAATTCATTTGTAAAATATTGTCCGCTGCAGTAATACTCATACGTATTATCTTTGAATGGTATATTCCCAAATTCGCCTGCGCCACAATTATTCCCGGCATATAGTTGATTGTTAATAATTATTCCTGCACCAAGCCCGGTACCTATGATTAACCCGATTATGTCCTTATACTGTTTCGCCTTACCAAAATATTTTTCGCCCACGGCAAAACAATTAGCATCATTATTTACATAAGCCGGAACATGATACTTCGATTCCAATATTTTTTTTAGATGAACTTCTTTCCATGAAGGAATATTCTGCACATC
>JBEKLV010000250.1:0-4832 GCA_050008835.1 Bacteroidota bacterium
CCAAAATTGTGATTCATAGCCGTTGGTGGAAGGCACCCTTCCTCTCCAACTCCAATTATAGAAGATATTGTTAGCCTGAAGCGCATTATACCAATGAAGCTCATGGGCGTTTGTCTGCATGTTGACGTACGTGTAATGTAATTCTTTCAAGCTGGAAGTGAAGAATTCACCTCCGTTACCAAGTTCTCTGGTCATATTCACAGAAGTATTGTTTTCCAGCAGAATATCTGGGCAGGCTCCGTCAATCCGTATGGGCATTCCCCCGCTGGTGTTGAACCTGTATCGAATGCCGTTGATGAAGAGGCAGTTGGTGACAGAGACCTTCTTGGCAGCCGCGGTGACCTTGATGGCATTGTCATGATCTGTGAGTACACAATTGTCAACAATAATCGTATCACCGGCTGCATTGTTAATAAATTCATTCATAGCGTAGCTACTAGAATTAGCTGCACTTAGAAGGATATTCTTAATCGTTATGGATCCACCCGCCCTGAGATTAAAGAGATCTAACATAGTAGTACCAGAAGCTGTGCTTTGCAAAAATACAGGCGGTGTGGTCTGAGTGTAGATCCAGTTGGAAGAAGGTCCCTGTATGACCAAAGGAAAATCAACGAACATGGTTCCATTAAAGGCGTAGAACGAACCGGCGGCAGCCGTATAGATATACTTCGCCGGATTATGCTTCCCGTTGGACAGGGTGTCACCAGCTATTTGAGAATTGACAAATTGATTTGGATCAAGTGCAGTTTGGGCCATGGTTACTGTAAGCCCGTATAAGAACACAAACAATATGGGAAATAGTTTTCTCATAAAAATGCTCCTTGAGTGTTGTTGGTTAATTGTGAAATGGGTTTGTTTATAATGAACGATATTTATTTCTGCGCTACATCACCTCCTTCATGCTCACGTTTAGATAAGAAGCATTGCATATCATTAAAATGAATAACGAATTCCCAGATCTGCTGTTCGACCATAATATTGCACATCAGCCAGTTTTTCCAAAACACTGCTATATTGACGATCCGGTGTGTCGGTAATATTGTTGATGTTTAAATATACTTGAAGTCCTTCCAACCACGGAAGTTTTTGGAAAGCCGTGAAGTCCCACCTGGAATAGGGAGCCGTATATTTGTCGAGTTCCTGTTGTGCGGGATCTGAATATTTTAAGACATTGTCCGTGTATTGGTAGGACAACCTGGCAGAAAAATCGCCGATATCATACCCAAGTGTTACGTTCAGGATTTTGTTTGGCTGATCGAGCAATCTGCCGCTTCTGGTGGTGTCTACATAATAAAATGAGAACATATTTTTTTTCACCTTCTCCTGAAATGGATAGTGCGCTTCCGATGCAATTTGCGTATAGTTGACATTGAGAACGATTCCACTCAGGACCGATGGGAGATACCAGAAGTGGGTTTGCCAGTCTATTTCAATCCCCCTAACATAAGATGCTTGTTTTAAATTGATCCACGTCGTAACGCTTGTATAAGCAGTTGTAGATAATGGCCATCTGTTATTTTCAAATGAAGCATCCTTGGTTGAGAATTTATCCTGTAGTGAAATGAAGTTGTCTATTTTCTTATAGAAAACTCCTGCCGTGAACAACCCGATGGAGTTTTCATACACGGAAGTATAGACATCATAATTTTGAGCTACGGCGGGATTGAGATAGGGATTCCCTATCTGTAGAAGTGCAGGGGTACTTGCAGAGCTGAAGTATAGATAAGGCGAAACCGCACGGTAATCAGGATAAATTATACTTTTGGTACTCGCCAACCGTATGTCCAACCAATTCGTGGGCTTCACACGCACTTGAATTTGCGGGAACCAGTTTTCTGCCTTTGTGGAATCCCAGTGAATGGGATTAATGATAAACGCTTGGGCACCCAAGGTAGTCAGCGCAGCAGATTCATTGGTAATGTCCGCGTCATAAATGTAATGATATTTTTCGTATCGTATTCCCGGCGTCAATGTGATAAAGTCACCCACATTCAATTCTGCCATAACATAAAAGGCGGTGAAATTTCGTGTATAGTTATAATCATATTGGGTTGATGCTTGCGCATTAAGAAAATAGTAAGATTCGTTAAAGGTCGCTCCATTGGACGTATTTGGAAATGTCGTGGTCTTTGCCAGGTACTCCAAATAGCGCATTTTCGAAATCGAAAGTAAATTGTAGAAAGCATTATTACTGACGCCTTCCTTACCTGCAAGAAAATTGCCAACATTATAATTCGGATCAGCAAATAGATGTGCATATATAATACCGTCACTGCCTATACCAAGATCTGGCCACAAAGAACCTTGCAAAAGTGGAATGAAAGTTTGTCCAGCAATGTCACTATTGAGACTAAGTCCCGATTGTGACTCATCATTGTTTCTTGTATTGCGCACGTATTTACCGCCAAACTTAAGTGTGCCGGAAAGAGAATTGGTAATGCGAAAAGGCACATCAAAATTGACCACAGCCGATTGAGCCCCCTCATCAACATTCCGCTCCAGAGTGTATAGTTTCTGGAAGATTGCCGTCGTTGCGGCCGAACTCTTTATGTAATATGTATTCAAGAGATCCGTTGGGCTCGCCGTTAACAATCCATTGGTACTCAGTGTGGTGTCTGCCCACATACTTCCTCCACCTGTCTTGGGTCCTATGTTCATGGTCAAATCGTTCGGCATGCGCATCTTGGTGATTGAATTAGAAAGTGAGAAATTCATTTTGATGATAGAAAAATCAAAGTCGCCTTGAAGCGCATTGGTGATCACCGTATTGGTGGATGTATAGTCCTCTGCATAACCAGTCCAGCCAAAATCTGTAACAGACAAAGCATTTTGCTCAGTCGTTTTATGTTCATTAATGCTGCTTATGAGATTGTTCAGCATGAGTGATCCAAATGGCAATTGGTAATCAAAAACCAGGCTGCCGCCCGCTCGTTTTCTATCAGTTGCATTGTGGAGAATATTAGCATCTTTCAGATACATCGTTAACTGACCATTCTGTATCTCGGTCGTTGAATTTGTATAGTAATCGGCAGATAGTTCATCGGAATTTCTGTTAAACCTATCCGCAAAACCAGAGAGCTGGATGCCAAGTTTGCCATCAAAAAAACGGTCGCTGACCAAGGCAGAAAATTTGTAATTTCCATACGTATTTGCCATCGATCCATATCCGCCCTGTGCCGAAAAATTGCTGTGAAGTCCTTCCTTGGCTTTACCTATTATAAGGTCAACCGTTCCGCCAACCGCATCTGCGTCCATATCTGCGGTTAATGCTTTTTTGACTTCAATCCCGGAAAGAATATTCGGATCTATCATGTTCAGATCCGAACTGCGATTGTCACGATCCGTAGATTCCATCCGTACACCGCTGACCATCATGATATTGTATTGCGGCGACATTCCACGGATAGTGACCTTTTGTCCTTCACCACCACTTCTTATCAGTGATATGCCAGGTAAACGTGCAATAGATTCTGCCGCATTAGCATCTGGAATCTCACGAATGCGATCGGCCGATACAATATTTGCAATTGTATTTGAAGACAATTGCTCGTTAATCGCCTGCATTTGCCCTTGAGCTTGGGCGGTGACAAGCACCGTCTCACTAGTTATAGCGGTTGGCTTCATGTAAACATCTTGTTGAAGTTTTTCGCCTTCCTTAATATCAATCTTAATTGTAATCGACTTGTAACCCACATACGAGACCAACAATGTTTGAGAACCCACAGGGACACCATGGATTACATAGTCCCCATCCATGTCTGAAGCAGCACCTAAACTGGTCCCCACTACAACAATGCTGGCACCCGGCAATACATCCTTTGTATCTCTATCGTATACACTCCCTTTGACGTCGCCTGAATTTGCAGCCATGATTGACTGCGTAATACAAATTAAAGCTGCGCAACAACAAAAAACGGTTTTTCCAAAAGGTCGGTGACTAAAACAAAGCATATATTTCTCCTTTCTTAAATGTTTATTTTGACCTCAAACTAATGCGCATCTCGAAAAACTCTTACTGGCCTCGTTCCACAAATAACTCACATGTTTGTATTCATTTTGTTTCGACATCATTTCATCTATTATATTGGTTGATATATTATTGTTTATAAAAATATAGTGATGCTATGTAACTTTCTTAGCATATACTATTTATTACTGCTGAATGGGTTAAACGCTTTGTTTAAATAAGACATATGTGTTGCCTTCACGCCCGAACAAGAACAACGGAATAAATCAGGGCTCTATGCTCACTCAAGAAAAAATTACAAATACTTTAAAGTAATAGTGCAAAAGAGTTAATACCTGTTTGTCAGGACTCTCCTTTCGACTATTTCAGATTCAATTATTATATCATCAAATTTCTCATCTGGCTCACCTGTCTCAATCATTTTAATAAGCATGTCTGTCGCGCCTTTTCCAATCTCAACCGGTTTTTGTACCACTGTATAAAAAGGCACTCCAAGTTTGTAGACAATATCGTTATCGCCAAACTCTCCAATAGCAACATCTTTGGGAATCAACTTGTTCATCTTCAGAATGGCTTTCCCCGCACCATAAGTGATCCATCCACCGATACTCACAACGGCATCAAACTCAAGTTTCTGACTAAAGAGTGACAGGATTTTGTTATAACTATCATCTATACTTCGGAAGGACTGTATGACCAATTCAGGGCGATATGGTATACCATTTTCTTTTAAGGCAGTCTTGTAACCATTAAACCTGTCTCTCAACAATGGAATTCCAGTATGAGGACCAAGGAACAAAATGCGCATCCGCCCTTCTTTAATCAGTTTTGATGTCAATTGGTGAGACGCTTCAACGTCATCTAT
>JBEKLV010000251.1:0-4739 GCA_050008835.1 Bacteroidota bacterium
CAAAGTCCTTACGCTGCAACGGAAGGAGTTTTGCAAGCGCCAACTTCCGTTGATCAACAGTATCGGCGAGAATCATTTCACGCATTGGTCCAATCTTGCCTTCACCGAAGAACATATGCTCCGTGCGGCAGAGACCGATTCCTTCAGCGCCAAACGCGATTGCGTTCGCAGCTTGATCTGGCTGATCGGCGTTCGTGCGAATATTCAGCGTTCGATATTTATCAGCCCACAGCATAACTTTTTCGAAGGTCTGATATACCGGTGCATCTTTCGGGTTGAGAGTTTTTTCAACAAGCACTTGCAGTACTTCTGACGGCTTAGTTTGAATTTTGCCTTCGATCACTTGTCCAGTCGAACCATCCAGCGAAATCCAATCGCCTTCCTTCAACACTTTATCTTTCACAGTCATCGTATGCTTAGCATAATCAATAACCAACTCATCGCAGCCAGCGACACAAACCTTACCCATTTGACGGGCAACAAGCGCTGCATGCGAGGTCATACCGCCACGTGCTGTGAGAATACCTTCTGACGCATCCATTCCTTTGATGTCTTCCGGTGAGGTCTCGATACGAGTGAGAATAACTTTTTCGCCGCGGTTCTTCCACGCTTCTGCATCAACAGCATTGAACACGAGGCGTCCGGTAGCTGCACCTGGACCTGCATTCAAACCTTTCGCCAGCAACCGTCCGGATTTGACTGCTGCTTCTTTTTCCTTTAGATCAAAAATCGGACGAAGTAATTGATTCAATTGATCCGGCTCGATGCGGGCCAGCGCTTCTTTTTCTGAAATAAGTTTTTCTACAACCATATCCACCGCGATCTTGATAGCGGCGAATGCAGTCCGCTTTCCGACACGGCATTGGAGCATAAACAACTTGCCTTGCTGGATAGTGAATTCGACATCCATCATATCACGATAGTGCTTTTCCAGAGTCTTGCGGATTTTGTCTAATTGTTCGTACAGTTTAACATCTTGTTCTTTCAATTTTAATATCGGCAAAGGTGTGCGTACGCCAGCGACGACATCTTCTCCTTGCGCATTCATTAAATATTCGCCATAGAAATAATTTTCGCCGGTAGCTGCATCGCGTGTAAACGCGACGCCCGTTCCGGAATCTTCACCCATATTGCCGAATACCATCGTTTGCACGTTTACTGCAGTGCCCCACGATTCTGGAATATCGTACATTTTACGATAAGCAATTGCACGGTCATTCATCCAAGAACTAAACACTGCACCGATAGCGCCCCACATTTGTTCAAGCGGATCTTCTGGGAAGTCGTGTCCGGTCTTTTCATTGATTGCCGATTTAAACTTCACAACGAGTTCCTTTAAATCTTCGGCTGTAAGTTCGGTATCGAGCTTTACATTTTTTTGATGCTTCTTCGCTTCGATGATTTCTTCAAATGGATCGATGTCGTCCTTATTCACCGGTTTTAATCCTAGCACAACGTCACCATACATCTGCACGAAACGTCGGTATGAATCATACACGAAACGTTCATTCTTTGTCTTCGCGATGAGACCCGCAACCGTTTTATCGTTGAGACCAAGGTTGAGAATAGTGTCCATCATGCCGGGCATTGATGCACGCGCACCTGAGCGAACAGAAACGAGCAACGGATTTTTAGCGTCACCAAACTTTGCACCCATCGCTTTTTCTACTTTCGTAAGCGCGGCAAGAACTTCTTTCTGCAGCGATTTCGGATACTGTTGTTTGTTCTGATAATATGCAGTGCATACTTCAGTCGTGATAGAGAAACCCGGCGGAACCGGCAGACCAATATTAACCATTTCTGCAAGATTCGCACCTTTGCCGCCGAGAAGATTTTTCATCTCGGCTTTGCCTTCGGCTTTTCCATTGCCGAAGAAATAAACATATTTTTGTACTTTTGCCATTTTAACTGTCATCCTTTCAGTGAGTATTATTTCTTGTTTGTTTGATGAAATTAAAGAAACTCTCGCAAGAGTATTCCTGCAAGTTTTTATGAAAAATTTTTCTATGCCCTTGGGTTTTAATTTATACGATTTAAAAACTCATCTAACCTTTGTTCTCCTGATATAATTTCCAGCCATATCTCGGCAACTATCACCGGTTCCGTTTCCAGAAATCCTGCAAAGCTTTCTTTTAGCCGCGTGGCGTCTTTTTCTGTCGTGATAATGAAATCAGCGTTTGTTTGTTTTCTTGCATCAATAATTGTTTTGATATCATTATCTTTGTACCAGTGGTGATCTGAGAAAGCAAGATGCTTCACAACTTTTATATTCGATTTCATCATCAAATCTACAAATGATTTCGGATTACCGATTCCGGAGAATGCAATCACATTATATTTCTTAAATATTTCAGCTTTTACAATCTCACCAGATGAAACACGTTTAAATGCCTTCAATTTCGTTGTCAATCCAATGGTTGGCATTTTGTATGGAAGCGAGTTACTTTCCCGACCCACTTCACAAACGTGTTCATATTCATTTATATCCGCACATCGTGTCACTGCAATTAAATCAGCGCGCTTCAATGAGGTCAATGGTTCGCGTCTATTTCCAGCGGGCAGCAATATATCTCCATATAGAATTTCTTCCGCTGTGAGAATAACAATATCAAGATCACGATGCAAATGCCGGTGTTGAAATCCATCATCAAGCAGAATTGTCTTTACATCAAGCTCGACGGCTTTCTCTGCTCCCCGCACACGCTTCTCATCCACAACAACTATCAACTCGGGATATTTGAGTGCAAGCTGAATTGGTTCATCTCCAGAATTTTCAACCGACGATAATTTTCCACGACCATCGCTGACAACGATCGTTCCATTTGTTTTCCTCTTATATCCACGGCTAACAACTGCCAACCGATGATTAATTATTAGTTTTTCAATCAGCAGTTCCACAAACGGTGTCTTGCCAACTCCGCCCGTAGAAATATTACCGACAGAAATCACGGGCACACCAACATTTTCAATTTTTAAAACTCCTATGTCAAAGAACCAATTGCGAATAGCAACTCCGAACCAATAAAACAAAGAGAACGGCAACAAAAGTATTCGCATTATTTTCATTTCATTTGCAACACACGTTCTGCAACTCGCTGCGATGCGCCAACCGTGCCCAGCATTATCTTCACTTTGGAAAGTTCCGCTTTCATGTTAGCAAGTCGCCTTTTATCATTCAACAATTTCATCGCCGATTTTGCCATTCTCTTTGCAGTCGCTTTATGCTGAATAAACTCCGGCACAATCATTTTTTTCGCTGCAATATTGACAAGTCCAATATTTTTAACACGCACCAGCGCACGACCTATCAAGTATGTCAGCCAAGAAGTTTTGTACACTACAAACATCGGAGTTCCAAAACATGCCGTTTCTAATGTCGCCGTGCCGGAAGTGACAAATGCAAAATCGGCATTCGCCATCACTTCGTATGTCAATTCTTTTATAAAATGAACGCCTTTTAAATTGTAGAACGTTCTAAAATATTCTTCTTCCAAAGTTGGCGCAATACCGACAACAATTTCTGTATTGTTTTCCATAGAAATCATCCGCGCGGCAGAAAGCATTTCAGGAAATATATAATCTATCTCCTGCTTGCGGCTTCCGGGGAGCAATGCCACAATTGTTTTTTGCTCATCCAACGAGAAACGCTTACAGAAATTCTTCCGGTCAAGTTTCGACTCCAGCACTTCCAATAAAGGATGACCGACGAACTCCGCATCTATTCCTTCTGCGCTATAGAAATCCGCTTCAAACGGAAAAATGACCAGCATCTTATTAACAAGCGGGCGAATCTTTTTCACACGCGATCTATGCCAAGCCCACACTTGCGGACTGATATAGTAAACGATTTTGACATCAAAACGTTTCACAATACGCGCAAAACGGAGATTGAATCCGGGATAATCGATCAACACCAGCACATCCGGCTTCTTGAACTTAACGATTTGCTCAAGAGTGTGTTCCATAGTCTTGATAAATGGAAGATGTCTTAACACTTCCATAAACCCCATAAATCCAAGTTCGTTGATGTGATAGATAAGATCCATGCCTTCTTGCTTCATCTTGTCGCCGCCAACACCAAACACTTCAACGGTGGGAGATAGGCGTTTCAACTCCCGCACAACGCCGGAGCCATGCAAATCGCCTGATGCTTCACCAGCAATTATCATCACACGCTGAACCACATGTTACCTCACATACCAAAGAACAATTAAAATTGCTAGTACTAAACCTAATGCTTGAAACGTTCGCCGCTCGGAGTGTATCGCTTCTTTCCAGTTCGGTAATTGTTTTAACTGAATCGGGTTAATGTACGCCGACAAGCGTGGAATGAAACGCGGAACGTTGCGCTTGAATTCTAAATACGCCAAGCCAAATTCTTTTTCCAGAAAATTTTCTTCCAGTATCACAATCTGATAATATTGAAAACCGAACCAAAGAGCCGCGAATACTATCATCCACGGAAAAAGCGCATTCGACATAATGCCTATACCGAGATATGTAAGCATATTACCGATATACAATGGATTACGCATATACGCAAACGGACCGGAGACGATCACTTCCGGTGCGCCAACACTGCCTGTAACACGTGTAAGACTTCCAGCGTAGGCAACACCCCAAAAACGAATAAACTCACCAATTACCGCAACGACAAATCCAATTACCATTGTCACCGCTGTTGGTTGAGCGAAGACGATCATTGCCAATAGAAATGGAATAGGCGTATAGCTACGAAG
>JBEKLV010000252.1:0-4716 GCA_050008835.1 Bacteroidota bacterium
ACGAAGAACCATCCGTTCCAAATTACGGTGAACCGGGAACAGGACCAGTTTTGAAAAATGGAATGACTCTTGCTATCGAACCGATGGTTAACGCCGGAACTTGGCGTGTGAAAGTAGCGGCAGATGGTTGGACAGTCTTAACAGCAGACGGGAGACCGTCGGCACATTTTGAACATACGATAGCGATTAAAAATGGCAAGGCAGAAATTCTCACTTTGTCCTAGGTAAGAATGGCGAAGCAAGGACCGATCAAAGTTGATGGCGTTATTACGGATACGCTGCCTAACGCAACATTCCGTGTGAAACTTGACAACGGCGTAGAAATCTTTGCTCATATCTCCGGTAAAATGCGGATGCATTATATCAAGATTCTTGTTGGAGATCGTGTGACGGTGGAAATGTCGCCGTATGATTTATCTAAAGGTCGGATTACGTATCGGTATAAATAAATTTCGAGATTGAAAATTCGAATTTCGGAATCGTAAAAGTGTAAAAGAGGAACATTATATGAAAGTTCGATCATCAGTGAAAAAGTTGTGTGAGAATTGCAAGATCATTCGGCGCAAAGGTGTCGTTCGAATTATCTGCAAGAACCCGAAACACAAACAGCGGCAAGGATAAACAAGGAGTAAAGACGTGGCTCGTATTGCTGGAGTTGATTTACCCAAGAATAAATGTACCGAAATTGGCCTTACTTATATTTACGGTATAGGCCGCTCTGCGGCGCTGGAGATTCTTGAAAAAACAAAGATCGATGGTGCCAAGAAGGTTGGTGATTTGAATGACGAGGAAGTAGCAGCAATTCGTGCTATCATTCAATCGGACTTTAAGGTCGAAGGTGCACTGCGGAGTGAGAATCAGCTCAATACAAAGCGGCTGATGGATATTGGTTGCTACCGTGGTTTACGCCATCGCAAAGGTCTACCGGTTCGTGGACAGAGAACTCGAACTAATTCTCGCACAAGAAAAGGTAAGAGAAAGACAGTTGCCGGCAAAAAGAAAGCACTCGAGAAGAAGTAATTATTTTATAGAGATTCTTTCAAAAGGATAATTTCATTGGCTAAACAAACAGCACCAGTTACAAAGAAAAAAAAGAAAGTGCATGTTGATGCAAACGGAAAAGCGTTCATCAAGGCGACTTTCAACAACACAATAGTTACACTGACAGATACGTATGGCAACGTTATCGCTTGGTCAACGTCTGGTAAAAACGGATTTAAAGGATCACGAAAAAGTACTCCATTTGCTGCTCAGGTTGCCGCTGAAGCAGCCGCAAAAGAAGCGCGCGATCTTGGACTTCGCCGTGTTGAAGTGTTTATTAAAGGACCAGGCGGCGGACGAGAAGCAGCTGTGCGCTCGTTGCAAACTGCGGGGCTGGAAGTGACGTTGATTCGTGACATTACGCCAATTCCGCACAATGGATGCCGTCCTCCAAAACGTAGAAGAGTGTAATACAATTGACGATTGTATGATTTTCGATTTAATGGTTGTTAAATCGAAGATCGAGAATCGAGAATCGAAAATTATTTAGGAGAATTATGGCAAGATACATTGATGCCAACTGCAAGCAGTGCCGTCGAGAAAAACAAAAATTATTCCTAAAAGGAACAAAGTGCTTGACGGAAAAGTGTCCGCTTGAAAAAAGGAATTATGCGCCGGGTCAGCATGGTCAATCTCGTCGATCGCGTATTTCCGAATATGGCGTACAATTGCGTGAGAAGCAAAAAGTTCGCCGAATGTATGGAATTTTGGAAGCGCAATTCCGAAATTATTTTCATCGGGCATCTCAGCAGTCAGGTCGTACTGGAGATGCTTTGGTGAAAATGTTGGAACGTCGTATTGATAATGTTATTTATCGGTTGGGTTTTGCGCCATCGCGCAAAGCGGCGCGGCAACTAGTTGTCCATCGGCATTTTATGGTGAACAATCATATTGTCGATGTTCCGTCATATCTTATCAACCCGGGTGATGTTATTCAAGTACGGGATCATGCCAAGAAGTTGTCTCTCATCCACGATGCTATGAAACGCGTGAAAGACACTTCGATGTTGCCATGGCTGAGTATTGATAAAGCGACTATGACCGGTACATTTTTGAATATTCCGGAACGAGCAGATATTCCATTGAATGCAAACGAACAGTTGATTGTTGAGTTGTATTCTAAATAATTTATAAACTTAACTATGAGACAGAAACTTATATCCGCCTCGATGAACTCGGGAAAAGGAACACTATGAGTACCCTACAAATGCCTGAAAGAGTCGAACTGGAACAGTCGACATATTCCGTTACCTCGGGAAGATTTACACTTCAGCCGCTGGAAAAAGGATTTGGAGTGACCATCGGAAATTCTATGCGCCGCGTATTATTATCATCATTACCGGGCACAGCTATTACCGCAATTCGTGTTGAAGGAATTCATCATGAATTCTCTACAATTAAGGGAATGGTTGAAGATGTATCGGATTTTATTCTGAATCTGAAACAACTTCGAATAAAACCGATTAACAAAAAAGCTGCAAAAGTGATGATGCATGTGAAGGGTCCCGGTGAATTGAAGAGCGGTGACCTTCAAAAGTTTTCATCAGAAATCGAAATCTTGAATCCGGATTACCATCTTGCGTCATTGAATAAAGATGCAGATTTCGAGATTGAATTACGGTTAGGCCGCGGAAAAGGGTATGTTCCTGCCGAAGAAAATAAATCGGTAGATTTACCGTTAGGAACAATCGCTATCGACTCGATCTTTACACCTATAGTAAATGTACGATATACGGTTGAACCGACGAGAGTAGGCGGGCAAACCGACTTTGAGAAGCTTGTGCTTGATATCGAAACCGATGGTTCGATAACTCCAGAAGAAGCGGTGACTTATGCAGCAAAGATATTACGAGATCACTTGCAGCTCTTCATCAACTTTGGCATAGAACCGGAAGCAGAAAAAGCGGAAACAGAACAAGAAGCAGAAATTGGCAGGGTACGGAAAGTTTTAAAAATGTCTGTGGATGAATTGGAATTATCAGTACGTTCGCACAATTGTTTACGTTCAGCCAATATCAAAACGTTGGCAGATTTGGTGCGGCGCAGCGAATCTGAGCTATTGAAATTTCGCAACTTCGGACGCAAATCTTTAGCAGAACTTTCCGAGATAGTTGAACAGCATGGATTGATATTCGGTATGGATGTGGACAAGTATTTGAAAGAAGGCAACGACTAGGTCGTAGAAGGAAAGTGAAGTATGCGTCATCAGAACTCAGGACGAAAACTTAAACGAACAAGCAGCCATCGCAAAGCTACGCTTGCAGCACTGTGTACTGCCTTGATTGTCCACAAGCGAATCAAAACAACCGTTGCGAAAGCAAAGGAAACGAGAATGTTTGTGGAGAAAATTATCACAAGGGCAAAGAACGCTGTTATAACAGAAACAGCACCCGATAAGAAAAATATATCTGCGCGACGTGAAGTGTTTGCCGCTCTGCGGAGTAAAGCGGCAGTATCGACATTGTTCAATGACATTGCGCCAAAAGTTGCTGCACGCCCAGGCGGATACACACGAGTCGTGAAACTTGGCAGACGATTCGGTGATGGTGCTGAACTTGCTGTGTTAGAGCTTGTCGATTTTAATGTTGGTCAAGAAAAAGTGGCAGCAAGGGCGGCGAAAAAATCTGCTTCTCGTAAAAAGAGAGCGTCAAAAGTAAAAAAAGGAACCGATGTGACAACCGGCTCTGAAGTAACTGAGAAGGCGACGAAAAACGCACCGGAGACCAATGCAGGGTCGCCACCGGTTGTTGAGGAATAATATGGAGAACAAAAAAGGATAGCATATTGCTATCCTTTCTTGCTTTTGTTGTGTAGGAGAAAAGTATGCTCAAGATTGCATCAGCAGAATTTTTACAGGGCGTCATCGATCTTCGACAACTTCCGAAGAACGAATTACGTGAGATCGTGTACATTGGACGATCAAATGTTGGCAAGTCATCTTTGTTGAATAAGATGTGCAACAAGAAGAACCTTGCGCGCACTAGCACTATTCCGGGAAAGACGCGCGAGATTAATTACTATATCATCAACAACAATTTTTATTTTGTTGATTTACCGGGATACGGATACGCCAAGGTGCCTGAGCAAATGCGCGCTGGTTGGAAGAAATTGATTGAAGATTTCTTGAAGCGAGGTGAACCGGTTGTCTTAGCGATGCAGTTAATCGATTCACGCCAAGAGCCGACGCCTTTAGACTTGATGATGATGGATTGGTTAGAATATTATGAAGTTCCTTATTTGCTTGTTCTTACAAAAGCGGATAAACTGCCGTTTAGTAAATTAGGGAAGCAAATTGAAACGTATAAAGAGCGTTTCCAAAACCAGTTGGCAGATGGATGTTGTCGCGGTATTGTACCCTTCTCAATTATAAGTGGCGATGGACGAACGGAGTTGCTCAAATATATAGATATGCATTTACAGACATCCCCCAAAAAGAAAAAAGTGGCTATTTAACGCTTTATAATATTCCATTTTCAGACGACCTCGGCCCAAACAGTCGGGGTCTTTTTTTTTCTCTGCCGAGTGGATAAAAGTATCACTTTTGTCCGTTTTAGGGTTTAATACATCGCCAATTTTCTATGTAATGATTCTTCATCAGATTGAACGTATATTTTTTTTTAGTGTTAATAAAAAAGAGCTTGACAAACAGTGCAACAAGATATATATTCCTTTTAA
>JBEKLV010000253.1:0-4710 GCA_050008835.1 Bacteroidota bacterium
AAAACAGGTTTGTTTGTCCATTCACTTTGATACAAATAGTAAGCATCTTTTGGAAAACCGGCTAAATCGACAATGCCGAAGTATGAACTGCGAGCAGGCCAAGGATACGGCGTGGGTTCGCCAAGATAATCAAAACCGGTCCAGATAAATTGCCCTGCTACAAAATCATATTTCTTTATCAATTTCCATGTTTCTTCTTGGGTTGATCCCCATGGAACTCTGCAATTGTCATACGCCGAGCAAGAAAAATCCGCATTACCCGTCTTAAACTCTCTGTCCCAGCGAACCGGCCACCTCCGAATGCTGTCCGATGGCATATCATAACAACCACGGGAGTTTATTGATGAAACTGTTTCAGAGCCAATGAACGGTTTACCCGGAAAATTCTTAGAAACGTCAAAATAATTTTCTGTGTGGTAACTGAATCCAATCATGTCTAATGAGCCATTTTTTAGGATGGTGTTATCCGGTGACGGATCATTGCAATTGGAAGTGATTGGCCGTGTACCATCGAGCTTGCGAATAGTGGAACACAGTTCTCGTGCAATGATACCGCCGCTGCTGTCTGCATGGTTCCATTGTTCGGATATTTCGTTGCCGATGCTCCAGATAAAAACGCTTGGATGGTTTCTATCCCTCAACACCATATCCTGGATATCCCTGACATGCCATTCGTCCCAGTCCAATGAATAATCAAATTGTGTTTTTCCCTTCTTCCACATATCGAACGCTTCATCCATGACGATGAATCCCATCTGATCGCAGAGGTCAAGCAGTTCAGGAGCAGGCGGATTATGGGATGTTCGAATTCCGTTAACACCCATTGATTTTAAAATTTCGAGCTGGCGCTGGAGTGCTCTGTAATTGATTGCAGCACCAAAGCAACCGAGATCGTGATGATTACAAACGCCATTAATTTTGAGATGCTTCCCATTCAAAGAAAACCCTTTTGCGCTGTCAAAAGCAAATGTGCGGATGCCAAATGGTGTTTCTAAGTTGTCATATTGCTTGCCGTTACACTCGATCGTTGTAACGACCTTATAGAGATATGGATTTTCAATCGACCAGCGTACTGGATTTTCAACAGTGAGACTCTGTTCAATTTCACTGGAAGAATTCTTTGAAATTATTTTCTTTGTCTCAATTGTGGAGACCCTCTCGCCATCCTTGTCGATAATAAAAGTTGTCAAAATAATTGGCTGATCTTTTGTCGACGTATTAAGGAATTTTGTCTGAACTGATACTGTTGCAGATTGATCGGTTACTTGTGGAGTTGTTACAAATGTTCCCCAATGATCTATGTAAATATTTTCTGTTGTCACCAGCCAAACATTTCGATAAATTCCTGAGCCGGAATACCAGCGGGAATTCGGCTGCTTTGAATTGTCTACCTTGACCGCCAAAATATTGTTCTCTTCCCCGTATTTCAGGAAAGGGGTCAATTCATATTGGAAAGAACTGAAGCCGTAAGGACGTTTGCCGAGATAATGACCGTTAATCCATACTTCACTATTTCTGTACACACCATCGAACTCAATAAAAACTAATCGTCCTTTTTCAAAATTCGATAAGTTAAACGTTTTTCTGTACCATCCGATACCACCTGGTAAAGCTCCACCACCCGGAGAAGCAGGATGATCTTTGCTGAAAGCGCCTTCAATACTCCAATCGTGTGGGACGTTGAGGGTTCGCCATTGGGAATCGTTCAGTCCGGTTTCTTGACCGTTTGGAATATCGCCTAAATTGAATTTCCAATTATTTCCAAAATTCTCAATCTTTCTGGAATTCAATGAAAAAGCCATAGATGAAATCAAGAGAAATAGTATTGGAACGAGAAAACATGAATGGAAAAACACCATTCCTAATTTCTGTCTTTTTGTATTCATAGCTCATGCTCCTTGTATTGTTAGTTTTTATTATTAAGATAGATAAAAATGAAATCGAATTACTGTTTAACTGTCACATTGTGTAAAAAAGTTAAGCTCTTCGTACTATTTCTTGTATTCCCGCTTACAGGCATCTGTGAATTTTTATCACCCTTATAACCAATAACTTTTATTTGATTTTTTCCGGCCTTAATTCTATTTGCTTCCACGTTATTTTAAGGACGTCTGATTCCATAGGTTTTTTAGCGTCATGCGATTCCCCTCTTCCTAGGGAAACTTAACCTCTACCCACAGAAACGTTGGCAGACCCAATATTTTTATTCTACTTAGGCAATAATATTTTTTTTTACGTCTGCAAAATTCTCTGTGTGCAAATTATTGTAATACGCTCCGGTTGATAAATTGGAAGCATCAAGTAAAATCTTATGATTTCCTGCTATCTGTCTCCCGTTGTTTACGAGCGCTGTAACCTTGTGCCCCAGAATATCATACAGTCCTATCGTAACGGTACTCTCCCGAGTCTGCGAATTAAATGGGTTGGGATAGTTTTGATATAACTTTAACCCTTTTTCGGTACAACTTCAACTTGACCAACTCCGCTTGTTGATGACATAAAAACTTTAAATTCTCAGAAACTTGCCCAGCACCCTGAGGACAATTATATAACTGTAATCCTGACATATCGTGCATCTGCAGAAAAAATATCTTGCTGCGTTTATGATGTACTAGTATTGTTTCCTTTATTAACAGCTGTACTCCAATAAACATTATCCGGCGATACATTAATCGTATATCCGTACGTTTTCCCGTCGAACTCCCACATTACTTCAGAGCAACGATATGATAAATTGAATCTAAGTTGATTTTCCACCAATAGATTGAGACTCCCATCTTTTGCGCACCAGCATTTCGATATATCACCGTCATTCCCTTTGCTGGCCATATTTCCTTTCGAGCTTTCTTCTTTTTCATATTTTGCTCTATATCTATCGGCTCTATAGTTGAGTGCTTTGGCATTATTTGATTAAGACCATTCTCTTTGTCGCTGTGTAACTTTCCGTCTGCAGCTTATAAAAATATACTCCGCTTGGAAAATTTACGGCATTAAATGAAACCTCATACTCGCCTGCAATTTTTTTCTCATTGTTCACCAAGACCGCCACTTCTCTGCCTAGAAGATCGTACACTGAGAGAGATACTATGCCGCCGCTCTTCAGCGTGTAGGTAATCTCGGTGCTTGGGTTGAAAGGATTCGGATAATTTTGCATTAATGCGAACTCACCTGGCGTTGTGCATCTACCCTGCACACCTGTCTCATGAATATCCGTTCCATTAAGAATAATTTCTGTCGTTCCCCCCGATGGATTGATGGTATTTGCCCCGCTTGGCCAGATGCCATCGATATCAGTCGCTGAGGCAACAAGTGTTCCATCTGCAAGTGAGCGTTGCTCGATCCGACGTATGCCGTTGGATAACATATTCGGCAGTACAATACCGAACGATCCATTTACACCATTTACGCTGTTGCTGTAGAATGCTGCATAACTAGTGGTTGTAGAGTTGTCCGTTCCATCGCTTTCAATGAATGATCCCGAGATTGGACGGCCTGTGCCAGCTGTATCAGCATAGGCAAAGACAAAATTCTTAGGGCTTGCAGAACTCGTGCAACGGAGGCCAGTTCCTGTGCTATCGCTAACAGCCGTGCCCAGTTTTACGACACGTACAGAGTCTGCAGTAGTAAGCAGCAATGCTGCCGATGTTCCCCCTGCACCATCATTCAGAGTAATACGCATAAAAACGTAATTACCCGGAATAAAGCGTTTATTCCCCGTCGGCTCTGTGATGAACCATCCTTCATAGGTACCTGTCCCGTCGGTGGTAAACGTGCCGTAATTTCCTGCTGTGGCAAGACTTGGACCGCTTGTGCGAACGAAACCACCCGTTGCAGATGTAAAAATACAATTCCCAGCGCCATTTGCAGTAGATACATCCGTAGAGACAACTATCTGATTGTAGAACCGGTACGTACTATTATGCAATAGACCAGTCAGTCTCGCTCGAAAGGCATATGGAATCCTATCTGTATTTGTTGGATTGGCGCCTTCAATGTATTTAGGAAAGACGACAGTTGTAAGCGATGATTGTGAATATAAAGTCAAAGTTATACTTATTGTGAAAAAGAATAATGCAACATATTTTTTCATTATCATTCTCCTAAATTAATAAACGAAATTGCCTCATCATTATGAACCTGCACAACTCATGAAACTGTCTCCATACATTCCCCATTTATACCAATTTATTGATACACGTATGTCACATACTATTTGATAAGCATCATTTGTTTCGATTGAGTGAATGTACCGGCGGTTATTCTATAGAAATATACTCCACTGGAAAGCGTTGAGGCGTTGAAGGTGATAAAATAATGTCCGGCTGACTTTACTTCGTTCACAAGCGTAGTTACTTCCTGACCAAGAATATCATACACTTTAACCACAACGGGACTGGCAACTGGTAAATAGTAATTAATTACTGTCGACGGATTAAATGGATTCGGATAATTCTGGGACAGTGAAAAAAAAGCAGGCTGTGTCTGCGGTTCAGCAACTACATTGGAAGTATAATGAAGTGAGTCGTCCAACCACTTCAAACGAGCGGATACAAATGATTTCATATAATCAATTTCTTTTTGATATGTATTGCGATTCTGGTACCCTGTTGTTTCACGCCAGATAAAAACACCGAGGACAGGCCATCTTTGAAAATTCCTTTGCTGAGCTTCGTTCAAGTAATTGGCACAGGAATCAATGAATGCCATTAC
>JBEKLV010000254.1:0-4703 GCA_050008835.1 Bacteroidota bacterium
AAAAATTAAGTTTTGCACCGCCAAACCAGGCGCTCCCTGCAAGGCGGCCGCGAGAGTTCACATTTAGTGGAAAGCTAAGGAAAATGTCGATTTATCCTTCAACCGAGCGATTTGAAAAAACAATTGCTGTCTTACCAGAAGACATTGATTTATTAGACCACGTTAATAATGTAGTATATGTGCGCTGGATTCAGGAAATCTCAACGGCACATTGGTATGCAAGAGCAACAAACGTCCAGAAAGAAACAATTGGGTGGGTAGTTATCCGCCATGAAATAGATTACTTGAATTCGGCAAAATTAGGAGATGAGATAATCGCCCGCACCTGGGTTGGAACTGCCGAAAAGAATATTTTCGAACGGCATACAGAATTTCTTCGAGCACGTGATCAAAAAGTGATAGCGCGTGCACGTTCACTGTGGTGTCCGATCGATTTACATTCTCTCAGGCCAACGCGTGTGGGCGCAGATATTTATGAATGTTTTTCTGTGCTGAACAACAAAACATAATCGACCTACACTTACTGATAGACCTAATGAGCGCCGCAATCCTGCATTACACATAACCACAAACGTTAGTTGTCATATAGACTTAGACAATCCTTACATTTGGATAGACTTTTTTTAGGAATGAAACTGTAAATTGAAACCAAAATTTTTCATATAATAGCATTATTACAACATAAGGGAAAAGGAATGAAAGATATTTTATTTATACTACTATTTATTCCGGTAGTGAGCATGGCCCAAACAGCAACCATCCATGAGAAAGCATATCAACATGAATCAGGCAACATTGCACTGGTTGACAGTATTCCACCTGATCAAACAGGAATGCGTAATTTGAGTTCCGTTGAAATAGCTAAAGAAATGGTTCCGGGATGGAATGTCGGTAATTCATTGGATGCTATAGGAGGTGAAACGGTGTGGGGAAATCCTTTGATTAGCCAAAGACTCATTGATTCGATAAAAGCAGCCGGGTTTAAAGCAGTTCGAATACCAGTTGCATGGAGCAATTTTTCTGATGCTGCTTCTTTTACCATCAATTCTACATTTATGAGCCGTGTTGAAGAGGTCGTGAACTATGTGCTAAAAGATAGTATGTATGCCATTATCAATGAGCACTGGGACAATGGTTGGATGCAGCCAACTTATGCACAGCAAACGTATGTGAATAATCGTTTAGCTATCATGTGGAAACAGATTGCTATCCATTTTCGTGATTACGGTGATCATCTTATATTTGCAGGTATGAATGAAGTTATGGTTACGAACAACTATAACCCACCTACGGTGGAATATTATGCTGTTCAAAATAGTTTTAACCAGACATTTGTTACCACAGTGCGCTCGACAGGTGGGCGTAATTTTTATCGGCATTTGGCTGTCCAGGGATTTAATACAAATATTGATAATACCGTTAGTGGTTTTATTATCCCTACTGATGTAACACAAAGCAGGTTAATAGTAGAGGTGCATTATTACGACCCCTATGATTTTACGATGAAAACGAGCAGCGGTTTCGTTACTCAGTGGGGAACGAATGCTCCGCAATCTGAAGCATGGGCAAACGAATCTTGGGCTGATGGCGAGTTCCAGAAAATGAAAACCAACTATATTGACAAAGGTTACGCTGTAATTTTGGGCGAGTATGGTGTCATTGCCCGCTTAAATCTGGGAAATGCTGCTCTCAATGCTGCATTCGCCGGATACCGTCGATATTATATGGATTATATTACCCGGTCTCTTGAGAGGCATGGTTTGGTACCTTTCTATTGGGATAATGGTTATACTCTTGATGCAGGTTTTGGTATTTTTGACCGATCGACCGGAGCTCGGGTATATCCTGATATTATAAATGCTATTGTGGATACTACTGATATAAACAATACCGGCACAAGCGCGGGGATGCTGCAATTATATTCAAACTCGGCGACATTTTCCTTAATGCAGAATTATCCCAATCCGTTCAACCCATCAACAACTATTTCTTTTAGTCTTCCGTCGAAATCGTTTGTATCGCTCAAAGTATTTGATTCAATAGGTAGAAAGATGGCGATCATTATCTCCGAAGAAATGTCGGCTGGCAGTTACGCGAAGCAGTGGAATGCGAAAGGAGTGCCAAGTGGTGTTTATTTTTATCGTTTGCAGTCAGGCTTGTTTATCGAAACGAAGAAACTTGTTTTGCTCAGATAAAACAATTGCAACATATCCAGCCGTTCAAGTCCAGTTATCAATAATTAATCTGGTGAAGCGGGATAGCACCGAAAGCGCTCACGGACCGGATGAGCCCACAATCCCGCTTGAAAAATATCGGGACACTAAAAGAGTGGAGTATACCATCAGTTAGACATATGAAATTCATTAATAGAAAAGGATGAAAGAAGAAGCATGGTCACAGAGAATGAACCAAAGAATTGGAAATTGGGAATAATTTATTTTAATCCAGATGATCCAAGAAGCATGGTTCCTAAAAGCGCAGGGATAGGTTGGACACTTAATTTTGCTCGGCCTATTGCAAAAATTGTTTTCAGCGCGCTTCTTTGTTTTGTTATACTATGCGTTATTTGTGCGTTAGCAAAATAATTCAATGTTAAGAATGGCTTGTATGGGCACGGTGCGAAGAGAGGAGAATTTATGACATTCGTACAAAAATCAATTTTTTATTTAGGGCTTACGGCTCTCATGGTTTGGCTCTCACCGCTGGCTGCAGTTGCGCAGGATAATCTTGTATTTTTCGGAACACACTCTGTGGGTGCTAAAAAAGGAATTTCAGTCGCACATTTTAATTCCGAGACGGGTGTTCTTACCAAACCGGAACTCGTAGTCGAGGCACCAGCGCCGGCTTATTTTATTATTCACCCCGATGGCAAACATCTTTACACTTGCAACTCAAATGATTTTGCGAAGGGATACACAGGCCAAACTGTTAGTGCATATAGTATTGATCCAAAAAATGGAAATCTCACGTTACTTAATCAACAATCAAGTGGCAGCGCAGACCCAAGCTTTATCTGGATGGATGCTACAAAAAGATTTGTACTTGTAGCTAATTACAAAGGCGGCAGTGTTGCGGTCATTGCATTGAAACCTGACGGCAGCCTTGGCGAGATTACCGCAAACATCAAGCACGCCGGTAGAAGTGTAGACACCGTGCGCCAGACTCAGTCGTACGCTCATTCTATCAAGCTAGATCCAACAAATCATTTTGCACTCGTTGCCGATTTGGGGCTTGATAAATTGTTCGTTTATCGTTTTAACAATGAAACAGGCTCGTTAGAGCCGAACGACCCGCCGTTTGTTGCAGTGGTGCCCGGTTCAGGTCCACGCCACACAGCTTTTCATCCAAACGGCAAATTTGTTTATCTCATCAACGAGATGGCATGCACTATCATTACCTATGCATGGGATTCTACGACCGGAAAGCTTTCTGAGCTGCAAACATCGTCCGCACTTCCTTCAGATTTTAAAGGAAAGAATACATGTGCCGAAATTGAAGTTTATCCAAACGGAAAGTTTCTCTATGCGTCAAACCGAGGCCACGAAAGCTTAGTCGTTTTTGCGATCGATAGCATAAGTGGAAAGATTTCATTGCTTGAGCATATTCCTACACAGGGACATTGGCCGCGCAACTTTACATTCGACCCTACCAACAAATGGCTCATTGTTACAAATCATAACAGTGACAATGCAATGGTCTTTAAAGTCGATGATAAAAGCGGACATTTGACACCTGTTGGTAATCCTGTGCCTGTAGTTTATCCGTTTTGTATTCGTTTTTTACCGGTCCAATAACTGCGAAGGCATGGTGTAGTATAAAGAGCAAAGCTTATCAGCAACGCCATTAAAGTTTTACTGCAAATATATTAGTTGGTCCGAACATGTTCGAACAGAAAATAATCCATTTCCCGTTTGGAGAGAAATGAACGTTCGGTTCTAACTGATAATTATGCCGTTTCATGTTCACAAGCCGCTCTGCGGAAAAATGATCGCCTTCCGGATGGAAAAGATAAATCCAGCTTGCGTCTGTTCCACGAGCGACATGGACGGAATCTGCGCCATCACCGCAAAAGAGTGTTTGCTCGGGAATTGTGTTGTAATGAATCGACCATTCATTTTGCTGATGCCGGTACCGAACTTCCTTTCCCGTCGCCAGAGAAACTCCTGCAAGGAAAAAGTTTTCTGATTTCGGCATTTGCAAATCGAACCAAATCGTTGTTCCGTCGGGAGACCAGAATTCATGCCCAGCAATTTCATTTTCCATTGTGCGCCTGTGCATCAGATGCATTATTCCATTGCGTACATCGATAATCCAGATGCGGTCCACTTTTTCCCATGGGCCTTCATGGCAGTACATCAAACAATTCGGATCGGTTGGAGAAAATTGTACATGGTTCGTCCATTCATTTTCCCGATGAATTACCTTCAACTTTTTGGTTTGAAGATTAATAATGAAAAGGAAATGTGGAATATGCAATTCGTAAATACGTTTGAAGAATTGGCTTTTGAGCGGATACTGTTTTATGATCGCTTGCTCTGCATTGTTGGTATTGAATGTACCTGCAAGAAGTGTTTCATCTGCGTTGAGTGTGGTAATAGTGCCGTGAATTGTATCGGGAAAGACATAGAGCACGCGTGTAATGCGTGTATCGACATGTGTTGCAAAGATAGTATCGCCGCACTGATACACGGCTTCCCGATGCT
>JBEKLV010000255.1:0-4696 GCA_050008835.1 Bacteroidota bacterium
ATAAATTTTCTCGCTTCTATACAATATGCTCTAATATACTCCATTAAACTCATGGAGGTAACGATACGTCTAATAAGTAGACAAAATAAACTTGGAGGAAATATGAAACGCAAACTTTTTATACTCGCCTTTATTGTGGCAAGCATTGGCTTTGCCGGATGTGCTGCCGAGCAATATACACAAACCAGTAAACACCATGCTATGAAGGTTGACACACTTCGGGCAATGAAGATGGATGACGTCATTGCTCTCTCAAAGGCTGGAGTGAGCGATAGTCTTATCATTGGAATGATGGATGCGACAGATACTTGGTTCCGATTGAAGACTCAGGATGTGATTGATCTTAGAAACGCCGGTGTGAGCGGGAGAGTGATCGCGGCCATGATGCAGCCTCCACCCCAGCCATCTAGTAAAACAAGCGATTCGAATGTGGTACGATATTATACTTATCCTCCGTTCTTCTGGTATGATGGATTTTATCCATATTGGTATTATCCGACATTTTCTGTACGGATGGGATATTATTATGGGTCTTTCCATCGTGGACGGTTCCGTTGAACCATATCTCCAGTATGTGAGATTAATAGCCCCCATCATTTGATGTGAATGAGCAGGAGTGAGTGAGGGCTAGGGCCCTCGGCTCGCTCCTGTAATATCCATAAAGATCGGTCACAACTCTTCGCTGACTACATTCTACTGTTGCTTTACTATATTAAAATTTATTTTATTTTGGAGCAGGAACAAAATAATCGAATTGCATGTTAGTATATTATGAAAAGACAATCAGTAGTAAGTTGGCTAATTATATTTACTTCTATTCTCTCATTCTCTTCCTCCTCGCAAAATAAATATACCTTGAGCGGAACCATCAAGAATGGAGAAACCGGCGAGTCGATCATTGGTGCAATACTGATGGTAAAAGAACTCCCCGGCATTGGTGTTACCTCGAACGCTTATGGATTTTATTCTTTGACATTTCCCGAAGGACACTACACTATTCTCATCCAGTACCTTGGATTCAAGACAAGAAAAGATACACTGAATTTCTATCACGATAGATTGATCAATTTTGAATTGATGCCGAAAGCAATCGAAGTCGGTGAAGTCGTCGTATCTGGTGAGAGAACTAATGCAAACGTCACTTCAACTGAAATTGGAGTTAACAAATTGGAGGTAAAGGAAATTCAGTCTATCCCGGTGTTACTGGGTGAAAAAGATATTTTGAAAACGATCCAATTGCTTCCCGGCGTACAATCTGCCGGAGAAGGAAGTACAGGCTTCTATGCGCGGGGCGGAGGAACGGATCAGAATTTGATCGTTCTGGACGAAGCGCCGATTTACAATTCTTCTCATCTTCTCGGGTTTCTCTCAGTCTTTAATTCCGACGCTATCAAGGATGTGAAAGTTATTACGGGCGGAATTCCGGCAGAATATGGCGGCCGACTCTCTTCGGTACTGGATATTCGTACAAATGATGGCAACGACAAAGAATTTGGAGGTTCAGGCGGCATAGGATTGCTGGCATCACGGCTGACTTTAGAGGGACCTATTGTAGCGGATCAGGGATCGTTCATCATCTCCGGCAGGCGAACATATGCAGATCTTTTCTTTAAACTCTCCAGCGATACTACTATCAACAGAGCCAGTTTGTATTTCTACGATCTCAATATGAAAGCGAACTATACCCTTGGCGAGAAAGACAGATTGTTCCTTTCCGGCTATCTTGGACGGGACAATTTTAATTATCCCAATGTCTTCGGTTTTAACTGGGGGAACACAACAGGAACTCTTCGATGGAATCATATTTTCGGTGACCATCTGTTTTCCAATACATCATTTATCTTGAGTGATTATGAATACAGCAATAACATTGGAGTAGGTACAAGTTCATTCGATATTACATCCGGAATTAAAGATCTGAACTTCAAAATGGATTTTCAGTATTTCACAAATTCTCAAAGCACGTTAAAGTTTGGTATTAACTCTATCTACCATACATTTCTACCTGGAACGGTCACAGCAGGTTCGACTAGCTTTACAAATAGTTTGACGATCGAAAACAGATATGCCTTAGAAAACGCAGCCTATTTTTCTCATGAGCTCGACATTGTAAATGGGGTCAAACTAAATTACGGCATGAGGTTTTCTGTCTTCAGCTTATTAGGCCCAGCTCATATCTATTCCTACGATGCAAGCGGGGCGGTCATTGACACGGTGACGTATCAATCAGGTGACGTCATTAAAACGTATTCGAATCTTGAGCCGCGTATCTCTGCGAATGTCTCCTTGGATGAAACGAGTTCCATAAAAGCATCCTACACACGAACAACGCAGTATCTGCATCTTCTGTCTAATTCCACAACTTCGAATCCGAGCGATCTGTGGGTTCCAAGCAGTAATAACGTCAAACCACAGTTAGCCGATCAGTACGATTTAGGATATTTCAGAAATTTTAATGATAACCAGTTTGAAGCCTCGTTTGAACTTTATTATAAAAACATGCAGAACTTAATCGACTATAAAAATGGTGCCGATATTCTGCTCAACCAAAATGTTGAAGCGCTTCTTCTCTATGGAAGAGGTTGGAGTTACGGAGCTGAAATGCTTGTGAGAAAGAAGTACGGTCAGGTAACTGGCTGGGTGGCATATACATTATCCAAGACAGAAGAACAATTTGATCAGATAAATAATGGCCTAGCCTTTCCGGCACGGCAGGATAGGACACATGATATTTCTGTCGTAGTAATCTATGATTATAATAAGACATGGAATTTTTCAGCCACATGGGTGTACAACACCGGAAATGCAGTGACGTTTCCAAGCGGGGGATACTGGCTGCAGGCGGAGGACCGGTGGATTCCACTTTATACCGAGAGAAATGGTTATCGAATGCCTCCATATCATCGTCTGGATTTATCCGCTACCTGGAAACTTGGGCCAAAATCCAATTTGAACTTCTCATTGTACAACGCATACGACAGAATGAATGCCTACTCCATCAACTTTAGGCAGGATCCTAATGATCCCAGCAAAACGCAGGCAGTGCAAACGACCTTTTTCCCGATCATTCCATCGGTGACGTATAATTTTAATTTTTGACGGTTAAGGAATTTATGAAAACGAAAAGAAATCTTTTACTTCAAACAATATTTGTGCTAATTTTTATTTTTATTGCTTGGTTTTTATATGGGTGTCAACAGGTTGTTTCAATTGATCTGAACACAGCGAATCCGCGTGTTGTCATCGAGGGCAACATCAAAGATCAGCTAGGTCCATATTCAGTTTTCTTAAGCATGACGGGGAGTTACTTTGATACCACATTGGTCGATCCGCCCATCTCACATGCACAAGTAGTAATAACAGACAATTATGGAAATCGCGATACGTTAAAAGAAGTGATCAGCGGAACCTATCAATCGTCCAAATTGATTGGTGTCCCCGGAAGAACCTATACACTTTCTGTGAATGCTGATGGAAAGGATTACATGGCGATATCTTCTATGCCCTCAAAGGTTTTTATCGATTCACTCTATGTAATCCCAAGGCACAGTGTGGGCGGAGAATCCGGGTATGATATCTACGTAATATTCAAAGATCCATCGGAATTGGGCAACTATTACCGAATAAATGCTCATTCAAGTGCCGTGATACCAGCAGATTCAATTGATGGGCAGCGGTATCGCCTCTTCACCGATAAATTGACCAATGGCAACGAGATGACAGAAAGAATTCGTGCCGGAAGAAATGTAAATTCTGGTGATACGATAACGATAGAATTATGTTCGATTGACAAGGCAAGCTATGATTATTTCCACACCCTCAGCGATATTCTCTCTTCCGATCGGAGTCCGACATCTCTGTCACCGGCAAATCCTAATTCGAACATTAGCGGCGACGCGCTCGGATACTTTGCAGCGTATACGGTGGATACAAGAAAGATAATTATCCCATAACTATTGAGAAGTTCTATTTCAAACCGTACTTCTTTAGATGCAAGTAAGTAAGATAAGCAACGCCGCCCATCTCGATCGACCCCAAAATTGTTCTCAACGTCTGATATTCTTCCTGCTTTGTCAGCTCTTGTTTCCATGCAGATTTAAGATCAATTTCTGTTTTATACGTCCAGGAAAAAGGCGGCATTGGAATAGTAAGTGAGTGGAAAAGTTATTTATCAGGTTTCAAAAAATATCTTGCCCTAATTTTGATTCGTGCAAATCAAATGAACCACCACTGGCACAGATTCTTTCTATCGCTAAGCAGTCCCACCTCTTAGCAGTGCAGCCGCAAGTTGGTACACGCCAAGCATAGCAAGCATTACAGCTGATATAAGAATAAGTGCGCGCCTGCCGCTTGATCCCAGAAAGCGTGTTGTTCCGAAAAGGAAAATAGTACATGCTAAAACAGTGACCATCGTTGTGTAAAAGGCGATGATGAGCACCACAGCACTCGTAGCGCTTTGGCGCCATGCTGCCAAGACAGCAGGTCCTAGAACCAGACTCCAACCGAGATAAGGATTGGGGTTGAGGATATTGATTGTTGCCGCTTGCATAAGTGTGCGCGGCGCCGAGTCGCCGGTGTTGGACTCTATTGTGGTCTGTTGTTGCCATTGCTTGTAACTTGCCCAGGCCAAATATATCAGAAAAATACCACCAGCTGCTTGTAGAATCCTGCTCATTGTCTCGGGGATGCGATTGAG
>JBEKLV010000256.1:0-4689 GCA_050008835.1 Bacteroidota bacterium
AGTCTATTCCATACTGAATTGATTGAAAACAATTCCTGATAATGTTATGATTCGCTAAGGAACGAGAAAATGGACAAAGGAAAAAAGTCTTTCTTTATAAAGGATCAGGAGGTGTCCTCTGTACTAAGTGGATGCTTGCTGACAGTAGTACGATATAAGATTACCCCGGCGTTTAAAAACCGGGGTATCTTTCTTCACGATCATACTTCTAACATTGTGTCCTTTTTCTGATATTTTTCTTCCTCTGCTACTGGAATTCCATTCTCTAACACTGGAAATATGAATTTAGTTTTTTGTTCACCATACGAGGCTTCAAGTTTGTCCCACCAATTGAACTTTAATATGAGTGAAGTCAGTGCTAATACACCAAGACAGATTATGAACGAATTAAAATCTCGAAGCACTAAAAATACTGGAGTAGCCATGAGTGTTATCTGCCATATGATTCCAACAAAGATATTAGACATATCACGTCTGAAATTTTTATTCGCAACAAACCCTGGATCAATTTTCACAACTTTTTCATAGATCGGCTTCCAGAAACCCCAAGGACGAACATTGTGGTAGAACTTCATGAGCACTTCATCACTTTCTGGTTTCGTCAAAAAAGTAGCGACAAAACATCCAATGATAGAATTGAGAAAGATAAAAGGGAATGAATTCATACTTGGATTATTTGACAAAGGCCATTGATTCAAGAATGGAATGAAACCCAAGTTGTTCAATAAAAGCAGCACTAACGAAGTCGCAATACCTGAAACCATTCCCCAAAAATATCCATATCCGTTAAAACGCCACCAGTACCATTTTAAAACGTTGGCTGCTGTATAACCACCCCATAATGAAGCAACAATCCAAAGCGCGGCCTGATTAATTGATTCGACAAAGAATCCGGTTGTAATTCCAACAACGACAACAGCAACAGATGCAATGTAGCTCATCCTGACATATTTTTTGGGCTCTGCATGAGGATTGATGTAACGCTTATATATATCATTCACAATATAAGCAGGTGCAGCATTTACAGTCGCTGCAAAATTACTCATAAACGCTGCTATAAAACCAGCCATGAGCAAACCCAGTAAGCCAACAGGGACATAATTGGCAAGAACTTCAGATAGAATTCCTTCAAAATCGGGAGTAGTCAATGAGGTTTTATACAGTGTGTCAAAATTTGTAAGTGCAAGCACTGCTATACCTGCAACCATAAAATAGCGAGTTGGATTAAGGACAATACTGACCATGGAATTCATTTTTGCTGCTTCTTTCGGACTTCGGGTAGAGAGAATCCGTTGCATATCATAATTAGGTGCAGGACCTGCGGCGGCAACAAAGAATCCTTTAAAGAGCATCATTCCAAAAAATAATCCAAAAACAGAATAGCCATCTGTTTTAATCCACTGGTTAAATGCGACTACTTTTGTGGCAAGAATTGAATGCACTGTTGACCAATCCAGATTCAAGTTTATACCAAAAGCCATGCTTTTCCAGCCTTCCGGTACAACACTATTGATCATGTCCGGAGAAACATGAACCATTGCAATAATACCGATTGCAACCGCAGAAATTGAAAGAATACAATATTGAACTACTTCCGTTGCAACAACGCTCATCATCCCACCCTTAACAACATACAACGTCGTTATACCCATGAGTATAAGAGCATAAAGATTTGCATTTATTTGAGGGTACTGAGCCAGTGTGTCCGGATTGGTAACCAAGGCAGGTAGGAATGCAACAGCAAATTTTCCAATTCCTTTAAACCCATAAGAAAGAAATCCAATAACACTAATAAGAGCAAATATCACTACTACGATGTGGGAAAGTGTAGCACCCCTCCCCGTCCCAAAACGGGTTTTCATCCATTCGGCACCTGTCATCACATTTGATCTTCGCAACCAAGGAGATAAATAAACCATTAAAAATATTTGATTAAACACCGGCCAAATCCAAGGTATCCAAATACTTTTTAATCCATACACAGAAAGCCAATAGACCAAAAGCATCGTGCCCGAAATATCAAACATACCGGAAGCATCTGAAATGCCAAGAACCCACCAAGGGATACGGTTACCACCAAGGAAGTAACTATTCATATTCTTGGTAGCTTTTTTAGAAATATAGAATCCAATAAATATTGTAGAAGTTAAATATAAAAGGATAATTCCGATATCAACGATATGTAGATTCATATTGAATAACTCCGCTGACCGCATATGTTTTAGGATTGGTAAAAAAAAGCGCCTGTGCAAGGTCTGCCACAGACGCTTTCCTTGATCTTAATTTGATACTATTTAAGCAACAACATCTTCTTTGCTAATACTGTGCTTCCAGTTTCTAATTTATAGAAATAAACACCGCTAGAAAGATTCTTTGCATCAAAAGTAACAGTCTGAGATCCAGCATTTCTCATCCCATTTACCAATACTGCAACTTGCTCTCCTAATAAATTATAAACTGCAAGCCTTACTTTCTCAGTCTTTGCAAGTTCAAAATTAATTTGTGTTGAGGGGTTGAATGGATTGGGATAGTTCTGTTCAAGTCTGTAACTGCTGGCGATAGACGGTGATTGTTGCTTCACGCCAGTAATTGAAGTAGAACTAAGAATAGCATTGCCCCAAGTCTGGGTTACCTGATAATCAATGTTGCCTGGTGAATACCACCAATTTGAGGTATGTACACGACTACCTGCAGCATTAGGCGTAAGATCGTTATCATCCGTTTGTAATTGGAAACTGAATAACTTCGTACCAGATGTTCTATCAGCAGCTGTGAAGCCTAAGCTATCCAGATTAAATTTAAATGCAACCCGGTAACCAGACCTCGAACTGAACAAGGAATCATTTTCTTTACCTTGACCGAAAAGTCTCCATTTATAAACAAGTCCCTTTCCGATATGATCGAACCAAGGTTTATTATTCATCACGGAATCAATCGATTGTGCCGGTCTGAGATTGAATTGATACGCGCGAGAGGTAGGTGTAGGTGTCGCATCGGCACCTCTACCTACTACGGTTGTAGTAGATGTATGTGTATGGTTTACATCGACGAAAAACTCGATACCATCCATCTGCCAATCTATAGTGGTTGTAGTATCAATAACGTCGTCGTAGACTGTGAAAAGACCATAGATATATTGATTATCGTAGAGTCCATAGAATCTCCAATCATGATCCTGCGGATTAGCACCGCTTATAACACCGCTACTATTCGTGATATAATCCATAGTAAGCTGATTTGCTTGCGGCCAAATATTATCAATAGTACCATCCAAAGCAGGTGGTGTCGGAGTTTTTAGGAATACGTAATTTGTATCGATCAAAGCACCAAAAACACCATCACCCCAACCCACAGTTGCCTGATAATCAATGTTTTGCGGTGAGTAGTGCCAATTCATTATATGGATACGACTACCTGCAGCATTGGGTGTAAGATCGTTATCGTCCAGTTGCAATTGGAGACTAACCTTTTTTCCAACGGCTACATTCGAAAGGCCTAAACTATCCAGTGAAAAAGAAAACTCCACAAAATAACCGCTTGGACCGCCATTGTTCATAGAGTTTTTATCCAAATTCCATTTATATTGGAGTCCTTTTCCGATATGATCGAACCAGGGTTTATTATTCATCACGGAATCAATCGATTGTGCCGGTCTGAGATTGAATTGATATGCGCGTGAGGTGGGTGTAGGTGTCGCATCGGCACCTCTGCCTACGACGGTTGTTGTAGCTGTATGAGTATTATTTGCATCGATGTAAAACTCGATGCCATCCATTTGCCAATCAATAGTGGTTGTAGTATCAATGACATCATCCTGAACATAAAACAATCCATAGATTTTAGTGCCATCATACACAAGTTTTGCCCAGCCAGACAGATCTGACCAGTCGGTTGGCTTGAGACCATTTTGTGGCACAACATATCCTATCGGAGTAGCATCTACGAGATTCCAAATTGGATTCTGTGTATATTTACCGATTATCGGTGCATTGCTCGTGCTTATCTTCGGAATAAGCAAAGCGCCATCATTTGCCCCACCAACTATAATTTTCGCTTGAGCTGTATCGACAATCAGAACTAAGAATATAATAAAAAGTAAAATTTTGCCTAACCTCATGATGTGTTTCTCCTTCACTTTGGTTATACAACGTATAGTTAACTATTGACTCTCGAACCTTACCTCTTCATTACATTTTCCATCTCTTTCCCTTTTCACCTCCATTTCATGCAAAAAATTTTTAACAAGAATTAGTGAATAACTTTAATTATAGCATAACAACCCTTAAAAATTTTCGATGTAACACTGCGATATTTTAGAGACCCCGACCAAGATATGGAGCACCAAGCAATGGTGTATTATCTTCTTTTGCCATTCCCATTTTATACAGATTAGTTGCTGTGGATGATCTTAGATATAAATATCTTCCCCCACCCCAAATAAGCTGACTAATCCCTGTAGGCAAAATATTGTTATGGTAATAAGGTGAAAGGGAGCCGTTCTCCAGGATAAATAAAGAATAGTTTGCATTACCAAGAAGAGAAACGAAAACCGTACCGTCAGAAGCAAAATTAAAAGAACTTATGGTACAACCTCTTAAACTTGTATCAGCTGCTATATTGACGACCGGTTGTTTACTTCCAACAGTACCGTCAGGATTGATTTGACTTCTGAATAAGCTTGTCGCGTCA
>JBEKLV010000257.1:0-4670 GCA_050008835.1 Bacteroidota bacterium
CCATACTGCTCGATGAATTTCTGCACCATCCAATCGGGGAACGAATGCTCAATCCCTATTCGTTCGATAACAGATTCAGTGGGAATTGTTACAGGTTTTGTAAATGTATCAAAAATATTTTCCGCGATTTCTGCAAGTCGTTTGCTCTTGAGTTTTGATGAGACATCCTCTGAAGTTACACTCTGCATCCTTCCCTGCAAAGATAAATATGCAATAACGAGAAAAAGAATTTTGTCTTCATCAAATAATGTCTCACCTAATTCAGCTATTGCTGATGATACCATTAGTTCGCACTTCCGTAAATGGCGCAAAGTACCGTACGTTGTCTCCGCTACGAACTTTCTATCATGAGAACCGAGATACTTGTGCGATCGAAAGAATGTATCGATAATTACGTCTGCGGGTTTCTTTGAATTTAGAATAATGCCGAGCAGTTCCTGAGTATGTCCAATAAGTGATGAAATATGCATAGGTTCAAAAAAAGAATCCTTCCCGTCACATTTGACATAGAAGGATTCTTAAGAATATATCAATTATAAAAAATGAATTAGCGTTTCGATTTCGTGCTGTTTAATTTTCACTGCACATCTTTTTTGCTTCTTTTATTAAGATAACGGTTTTTCCTCTGATATGCCCAAATAGAATAAAGCATGATTTACTGGAATATTATAATTATTTAACAGTTTTTGGATTCACCTTTATCACGAACTCAATCATCCCGCGGTTATCTGTACCAATTTCAACTGTATCTCCATCCACAACGCTGCCGGAAAGAAGTTTTTCGGATAAAGTATTAATAACATATTTTTGAATAATTCGCTTCAATGGACGCGCACCAAAGCTTGGATCGTACCCGATTGTGACAAGCCGCTCTTTCGCGTCAGCAGTAAATTCTAAAGTAATATTCTTGTCTGCTACCAGCTTCTGTACCTGTTTCAATTGTAGCTCAACAATTTGTTTCAACTCAGTCATTGTCAATGGTTTGAATAGAATTACCTCATCAATACGATTGAGAAACTCCGGACGTACTGACTGTCTGAGCATTTCAAAAAGCTGCACGCGCAGTTCACCCATCAAGTCGTTACGATTCTCTTCTGTCAACGTATCCAACTTCTCTTGAATGATTTGAGAACCAAGATTGGATGTCATAATGACTATTGTGTTTTTGAAATTCACAGTTCGTCCTTTGCTGTCTGTCAATCTGCCTTCATCCAGTAATTGTAATAGTACATTGAACACTTCCGGATGAGCTTTTTCAATCTCGTCGAGAAGCACAACTGAATATGGTTTTCTCCGCACTGCTTCCGTCAACTGACCACCTTCTTCATAACCCACATAACCCGGCGGTGCGCCAATTAACCGCGAAACGGAGAATTTTTCCATATATTCTGTCATATCGATTCGTACAACAGCATTTTCATCATTGAAAAGAAATTCGGCAAGTGCTTTCGCTAATTCTGTTTTCCCGACACCGGTACTGCCGAGGAAGATAAACGAACCTATCGGTTTCCGCTCATCTTGCAATCCTGCACGACTTCTTCGGATTGCATCAGCAACAGCTTTCACAGCATCTTCCTGATCGATCAATCGCTCATGGATGCGATCTTCTAAATGTAAGAGCTTTGTCCGATCGCTTTCTAACATACGTTGCACAGGAATAACAGTCCACTTTGCTACAATTTCTGCAATGTCTTCCGCATCGACTTCTTCCTTCAGCATCTTCTGATGCTTCTGCACTTCGTTCAATTTGAGCGATGCTTCTTTCAATTGTTTTTCTAATCCTGCAATAACACCATAACGCAGTTCTGCCACGCGACCAAGATTGCCTTGCCGCTCTTGCTGTTCTGCTTCCTTCTTTGTGTTGTCAATATCTCCCTTCATTTTTCGGATGGATTGGATCAGTCCCTTTTCCAGCTGCCAGTGTGCTTTCAACTCAGAGCGAGTTTGATTAAAATCGGCAAGTTCGTGCTCGATTTCTCCCAAACGAGATTTCGAGTCGGTATCTTTCTCGCGCTTCACCGCTTCACGCTCGATTTCCAATTGTTTTATTCGGCGTTCAACATTATCCAATTCTTCCGGCATTGAATCGATTTCCATGCGGAGTTTCGCTGCCGCTTCATCCACTAAATCGATTGCCTTATCAGGCAAGAAACGATCCGATATATAACGATGGCTTAACTGTGCCGCTGCAACAATTGCGCCGTCAGTGATGCGTACACCGTGATGCACTTCGTACCGCTCTTTGAGTCCGCGCAAAATAGAAATTGTATCTTCCACTGTCGATTCTTCCACAAGCACTGGTTGGAATCGTCGCTCCAATGCGGGATCTTTCTCAATATATTTTCGATATTCATCAATAGTCGTGGCGCCGATGGCTCGCAGATCACCGCGTGCTAATGCCGGTTTCAGCATATTCGATGCATCAACTGAGCCTTGAGCTGCACCAGCGCCAACGAGTGTGTGCAATTCGTCGATGAATAAAATAATTTCGCCGTTCGATTCAGTCACTTCTTTAAGTACCGCTTTCAATCGTTCTTCAAATTGACCACGGAAACTTGTGCCAGCAACCAGCGTTCCCATATCGAGTGCAACGATGCGCTTCGTCTTCAAACTCTCTGGCACATCGCCTTGCACAATGCGTTGTGCGATGCCTTCTGCAATTGCTGTCTTGCCAACTCCCGGATCACCGATAAGCACCGGATTATTTTTTGTACGGCGCGATAGCACCTGAAGCACACGGCGAATTTCTTCTTCGCGTCCGATGACTGGATCTAATTTGCCTTTTCGCGCAAGATCGTTTAAGTCGCGGCCAAACCGCTCAAGCGACTGATACTTGTCTTCCGGCGTTTGGTCGGTAACACGCTGCGTGCCGCGTACATCTTTCAGCGCTTTATAGATGCTTTCTTTCGACACGCCTTGATCGGTTAATAATTTAGCTACGGACGATTTGGCTGCAAGCAATCCCAATAGTAAATGTTCGGTGCTGATATATTCGTCCTTCAGCTGTTCTGCTTCTTGTTGTGCAGACTCAAAAACTTGCCCGAGCTGAGACGAGATATGTTGATTGCCGAGACCGGCGCCTTGTACTTTTGGCAAATGTTCAACCGTCCCGTTAATTTTTATTTTAAGATAATTGACGTTTGTGCCAAGTTTTTGCAGGATTGGCACGACGATGCCTTCGCTATCTTGCACCAGTGCCGCTAATAGGTGCTCTGGTTCGATAACTTGATTGCTGTAGCTTGATGCAATCTCCTGTGCATTCTGCACCGCTTCTTGAGATTTAATTGTAAATTTATTGAAGTTCATGTATTCCTCTGCTCGCTCAATCTTTATATAAAACCAAGATACATAACTCCTTCCCCTTTAGGGGAAGGTTGGGATGGGGTCATTATTCTTTTCCTTTGGGTAACTTTTGCCAGATCATTTCCAACACACCATCCATATTCTCGGTCACTTCAGAATTGTTAAATCTCAATACAGTAAATCCTTCTTTTGCAAAATACCGATCTCTTAGTTTATCCTGCTGTAATGCATTCTCTTGATAATGTTGGTAACCGTCAAGTTCTATGACAAGCTTCGCTTCAAGAGAAATAAAATCAGCAATATAATTACCGAATGGAACCTGCCGCCTAAACTTTACTCCAAGCTGGTTAGATCGTAGCTTCGACCAAAGTTTTCGTTCAACATCGGTCATACTTTTTCGTAACATTCTCGCTGTCTGAATATTACGATGTGGATATTTTAAAATATACTTACCCAAAATGACCTCACCCCAACTTGAATAACATCCCTTCCCCTCACAGGGGAAAGTTAGGATGGGGTCATTTTTTTATCTTCATAGTTTATGACCTCACCCTCCGCCAAAAAGCTGGCGGACAAGTAACCCTCTCCTACAAGGAGAGGGAATGTTGTTTCGCTCCACTTTGCATCGCTTCTTGAGATTTAATTGTAAATTTATTGAAGTTCATGATTGTTTAGACTAATACTATTTCTTCTCCTTTGTTCTTTAGAATTCTCTTTCTACATTCTTCTTTAAAAGCTTCATCCATAGGATTTTCTAACACTTTGATCACAGCCTTGTAAAGTTCACAGGTTGTGAGTAGTCCAAGTTTTTTTCGTTTTGCAGCGATTTTAACTTTGTCGGTGAATTGGCTTTCTCGATTCTCTGGGCGAGTAAGTCTAAACCCATTTCCTATTAATATGCCTTCGGAATAAGATCCGTTTTCATTGAAATCTTCATCAAGAACCCGACTGAGTTGATCCAATTTCCCAATGTGTACAGATTCGTTATCTCTGCCTTCAACTTCAGCAATTCCTCGACCTTCGTTGCATTCGAGAATAACATCATGTTCCATATCAAGTTTAGTAAAATTCTTTGCAGAAAATCCAAGCCTACAAAGTCCTTCAATCACTGCAGATTCTAATTGGCGACCTTGTTCAAAAAGAAGTGCACAAACATTTAGCATCTTTTTACGTTCGATATATATACCATCTCTCTCTTTGGAAATTTCTTCTGTTTTTTTATCGCATGCTTGAATGGCTGTATTTAACTTATCTACACCTGGCACCGTAAACTCTTTCACCCAATCGGGTTCTATAGATTTGTGCTCTTTAGTCAATATCGGTGTGGCAACTTGATTAATTATTCCAAGCAGTTTTCCTGCGTCCGG
>JBEKLV010000258.1:0-4651 GCA_050008835.1 Bacteroidota bacterium
GTGAAGTCGAAAAAATATGTGCAAGTCTTAACGGGCAAGCTCCAATCACATTGCGTGTTAATACGTTGAAGACGACTGTTGAACAATGTCAGGCGGAATTGAGTAAGCAGGGAGTTGAGACGACGAAGACATTGTTGTCACCGTTTGGTTTGAATCTTGCAAAACGCATAAATGTATTTTCACTTCCTATATTCCGGGATGGATGGTTTGAAGTGCAGGATGAGGGTAGTCAGGTGCTGCCGCTTCTGATCGATCCGAAACCGAATGCGAAACTACTCGACGTATGCGCAGGCGCTGGAGGCAAGACGCTGGAGTTTGCCGCACTGATGAAGAATCGTGGAGAAATCTTTGCTACGGATATCAATAGTTATCGTCTTGAGGAATTGCGCAAGCGTACGAAGCGCGCCGGAGCGCAAAATGTTCGTATTCAAGAAATTCAGGCAATTGAAGACTTGATTGAACAATATTCTGACTTCTTTGATATAGTTTTTGTAGATGCACCTTGCAGTGGACTTGGCACTGTTCGCCGCAATCCCGGAATGAAGTGGATGGTTACGGAACAGACAGTTAACGAAGTATCGGATAAACAAAAATCTATTCTCAGTTCCTCTGCGCCGCTTGTGAAACCTGGAGGAAGAATAGTGTATGCAACGTGCACATTGCTAAGACAAGAGAATGAAGATGTAATAGAAGAATTTATGGTACGAAATCCTGAATTCAATTTAGTCGAGGCAAATGGATTATTAGAAAAATGGCATAATGAATTGTTTACAGCAGAAACATTCTTCAAACTTCTTCCTCACATTCATGGAACTGATGGCTTCTTTTGTGCTGTTCTTGAAAAGCATACTGTTCGTTGATTCTCCAGAGATGTTTTGATACTTTGAAAAACAATAGTCAGTTTTTCAGAGCTCAGTCATCAGTTAAGGAGTAAATACTGAAAGCTCAAAATAGATTGTTGAAAGTTTAGACTTTGCACCATAAAAAAGGGGATGCCATGATGAGATTCTTTTTCATTCTGATATTTATATCGTTCACTCTCGTAAGCTGTTCAAAACCCAGCGCTGAAGAGTTGTTCAATAAGGGCACGGATTTACAGAAAGCAGAACAATACGACGATGCAATCAATTCTTATCAAGAATTGATTAAAGCTTATCCTGATAGTGCACGCACTCCGGAAGCAGTTTATGCTATCGGAACAATTTATCAGAATCACAAACATTCATATCATCAAGCAATTCAGACATTTCGTTTTCTTGTGGAAAAATATCCGAATCATGCCACCGCGTCTAATGCATCGTTTCTTATTGGATTTATTTACAACAATGAATTAAAGAATATTGATTCAGCGCGGATTGCATACGAAGACTTTCTTAAACAATATCCTACGAACCAGTTGGTGGAATCGGTCAAGTTCGAATTAAGTAATCTCGGAAAAGATCCGACAGAAATTCTGAAAGCACAAACGCAGATAACGCAAGAAGAGACAAAACCTGCTAAGAAGGTGAAGAAAAAATAGATGTAGAAGAGTATTTAAATAAGTAAATCATTGAGTAATTGCGATGTTAAATTGTCGGAGCACATATCTGCTAAAAACTGATTGCTGAGAACTGAAAAACTATTTTGAACGAATCAATAAAATATCTCCAGCCAGCCGTTGTTGCCCAACTTGCGAATATGGAATTACGCGCGCGATTAGTGGTGGAAGGATTTATCACTGGATTGCACAAAAGTCCGTATCACGGCTTCAGTGTTGAATTCACTGAGCACCGCCAATACATGCCGGGTGATGAAATCAAACACATCGATTGGAAGGCGTATGGAAAGACCGACCGTTTCTATATCAAACAATTTGAGGAAGAGACAAATCTTAAATCATATCTGATCGTTGATAAAAGTCGATCAATGGATTATGCATCAAAAGGAAATATAAAAAAATTTGAATATGCCTCGTATATTGCAGCCGCTCTATCGTTTCTGATGATCGAACAGCGCGATGCAGTGGGCTTAATATTATTTGATGAACAGATTCGTACCTCATTGCCGCCGCGTGCTACACGCTCGTATTTGAAAGAAATTCTGAAAGAATTAGAATCTGCGCAGCCCGCAAATAAAACTGGAACATCGGCATCATTAAATCTTATTGCTGAACAAATTAAGCGGCGCGGATTAGTGATCGTGTTAAGCGATTTATTTGATAAACCGGAATCGGTGATGACGGCACTAAAACATTTTCGCCACAAGGGACATGAAGTAGTAGTGATGCAAATATTAGACCCGCTGGAGAGATCATTTGCGTTTGACGGTGATGCAATCTTTAAAGACTTAGAGACTCAGGAAGAATTAATGACACAACCGTGGCACATTCAGAAAGCATATAAACAATCGATGCAAGAGTTTCTCGATTTCTACAAACGACAATGCCGCAACAATAACATCGATTATGTTCTGTTGGATACGAGCACTCCTTTCGACAAGGCTCTATTTGAATATTTAAATAAGCGGGGGAAAATGCATTAAGAAAGTCAATGAGTTTTTGTAACTGCAATGCGTATTTTTTGCTAGAAATAGAAAAATCATTCCCTCTCCTATGAGGGGAGGAGATCAATGAGAAGATTGTATTACCGAAAAACACGCTGAATAAATACGAATTTTTGAAAATTATTAAATCATCTTAATTCCCAATCCCTATTTTATAATATCTTGGCTGAAGACAAAATCATAGTTCGCGGTGCACGCGTACACAATTTAAAGAATATCGATGTTGATATTCCTCGTGATTCATTGACTGTTATCACAGGCCTTTCCGGATCGGGAAAATCGAGCTTAGCGTTCGATACAATCTATGCCGAGGGACAACGACGCTATGTTGAAAGTCTTTCTGCATACGCGCGCCAATTTCTTGACGTAATGGAACGTCCCGATGTTGATTTCATCGAGGGGCTAAGTCCTTCCATCTCTATTGAGCAAAGAACAATCAGCACCAATCCGCGCTCGACTGTTGGCACCGTCACGGAAATTTACGATTACCTTCGTCTGCTCTTCGCACGTGTCGGAACGCAATTCTGTTATAACTGCGGCCGCAAAGTCCAGCGACAATCGGTTGACCAAATCATTGAAGCTATTCTGAGTTATTCAAATGGTTCAAAACTTCATATTTTAGCACCTATTGTTAAAGGTCGCAAGGGACATTATCGGGAATTATTCGAGCGCATCACTAAAGATGGATTTTTGCGCGTTCGGGTTGATGGTGAAGTGCGGCAAATCGAAAAGGGAATGAAGGTCGACCGCTATAAAATTCACACGATTGAAATTGTCGTTGACAGAATTGTATTAAAGAAGGAAATGCGTTCGCGCATTGCCGATTCAGTCGAAATGGCACTGCGTTATGGCGAAGGAGTTCTGATTGTCAATGATGGCGAAAAGGATCAGCTGTTCAGTCAAAAATCGTCATGTCATGAATGCGGAATCAGCTATGAAGAACCGGCGCCGAGTTCGTTTTCATTCAACACGCCCGCAGGATATTGTCCAAAGTGTGAAGGACTTGGCGAACTGCGTTCCTTCGATATGAAATTAATTATTCCCAATGAGGATCTATCCATCAATCAAGAAGGACTTGCTCCGATGGGCAAGCCGCGTCAGACTTGGATGTTCAGTCAGATTAGCGCTGTGGCAAAGAAATATGATTTCGATTTCGATACTCCTATAAAAAATATTTCCACAGAAGCGCTTGACGTATTGTTCTATGGATCGCACGGTGAGAAATTAGAAATTGAATACACGCATGATAAGACAGGACGTGTGCAAATCTACAAGCACCGCTTCGAAGGGCTTCTCAAAATGTTAGATCGTTGGTACGAAGAGACATCGTCTAATCAAGTGCGGGATTGGGTGGAATCGTTTATGGCGACGAATCCATGCGAAGTGTGCAAAGGCGGCCGACTGCGCAAGGAAAGTTTATCTATCTGTTTACAAAATGTGAAGACAGGCAAGCAAACGAATATTCACGATGTAGTGAGTCTCTCCATTTCACAAGCCAAGCAATTCTTTGAGAACCTCACGCTCAGTTCACGTGATGAAGAAATTGCTCATCAGGTATTGAAAGAAATACGACAGCGCTTAGACTTTCTGTTGAATGTAGGTTTAAGTTATCTTACGCTCAATCGAGTTGCGCGGACGCTCGCTGGCGGTGAAGGTCAGCGTATTCGTCTCGCGACGCAAATTGGGACACAACTTGTTGGTGTACTCTACATTTTAGATGAGCCGAGCATTGGTTTGCATCAGCGCGACAACATTAAACTGATCGATTCTCTTAAATCACTCCGCGATCTGGGCAACACCGTCATCGTCGTCGAACATGATAAAGAGATGATTGAAAGCGCTGATTTTGTTATCGATCTCGGACCACGTGCAGGCGAACATGGCGGGCATGTAGTTGTGACAGGAACGCCAAATCAATTAAAAATGAAAAATGGAAAAAGGAAAAAGGGAGAAATTGATTCTTAAAACTCAAATCATCAGTCTCTCACAGCTGCATATCTTCGTGGAGAACACAAGATAGACATTCCTAAAAAACGACGGCGGGGGAATGAAAAGTTTCTCCTCATAAAAGGAGCAACGGGCAACAATCTAAAGAATATTTCTTTGCAGA
>JBEKLV010000259.1:0-4649 GCA_050008835.1 Bacteroidota bacterium
ATAATACACTTTTGCCGTAACGTGAAATTTATCAGCAGCCGTTAAAGAAGAAGCGCCCATTGTAGTGTCTTTCGAAAAACCATTGTAATCATCGAAATCGTCATATGCAGTATCAACAGTCGCATTTTCACCTTTACTTGTTTCAGGCCCTAGGAGGTTAGGGGCTGTCGCTTGTTGATTTGAGCCACTTGTAACTGGTACTGTATTCATAGGAACGGTTATATAGACAAGTCCGCTAACTGTATATTCGTCCCAATCCAGTTCCGATGCTCTTTGAATATAAGAAGTAGCTAAAGAAACAGCATAAATACCTAATTCTGTTTGTCTTAAAACAGTTCCATTATTTAAGCTATTCCTATTCACCGAAAAGATTGTTGCACCGAGTAGCACCAACGCTAAACCAGTAAGCATTGTCTGTCCAGTATTCATTCTTTTCCCTTCAGACCTGCAAGTGGTACAATTTCAAATCCATTTGCATTCTTTTTTTATTTCGCAACTTTTGATCTCAAGAAAAACAAACTATAATTTGCACTTTACTTTTAAACTGATTGAGTGTACAAAAGCTCCTAACTAAAATCAAGTGCTACAATCGGGTTTTAAAAAAATCAGCATTATTTACCTTCGCAACATTTTCTTAGAATAATATGCCAGCAAGTATTCACATTTTGAGTGATAAATATCACTTAGCTCATTTTGAATGCAACCATTTTTTCTATGTTAGACCGAACTATCTCCTTATTAATTAAACAAATTCTATGCCTGTTTTTCAATATTTTAATATCAATCAGAATTGTCCTATATGGCATAATCCATTCTCCCCATGGTATAGAATAATGTAGAATTTGCTGCATAGCACCCAGCCTATTAGAACAAGCTCAAATATTTTTATCACATCGTGAGTGACACAGGAAAGTCCCAATTTAGACTTGAAATGAAAGATTTGATAATGGAGAAAAGATTAAATAAGGAAGCTCGGCTCTTCTACATAAACCTAGCTTCATAGAACATCAACTGCTACACCAATTCACTTTCCGAAAAGAAAAAAGCAACTCTCCTAACGGTTTTCGTTTATAAGATATTTGGCAGCTACTGCTTCAATCGAACATTTAGAAGATAATCCTTTGTACAGTAAACGAAGCGCTTCAAGATCGGACTCCCAAACACAATCACCCGGAGCAATCAAACAAACACTGTCTGGCTCATGTGTTAAAGAAAGTCTACCATCTTTAAAATAATAATGTTCATCGCTTACTATTGTGGGATATACTTGCATCAAAGGTGGAATATCACTTGGCTTGAACCATAGTTTAATTTCTCGTTCTGCATCTATATCTGTTGCTGAAGCATGGATAAGGTTGTCCATTCGTTCACCAATCACTTTTCCTGCATTATCTTTAAGGGGCACTTTTGTGCCTAATGCACGAATACATCCTGGTTTTTTTTCTCGCGCAACAAGAGGATCAGTCGGGCCAACAATATCTCTAATTTTTGCAATCGCATCTGGGCCTTGAAACACAAGCGCTATCACTCTGCGTTTCCAGGGCTCATCACGGTAATGCTCAAATCCCATTATATAATCTAAAAGTGAGGGGAAAAACATTTTCCCCTTATGCTCGACATAATGTTCGGTAGCAAGCATTTTGCTGACCTGCACAATTTTTGCTCCTGAAAAATGCGAACCTGTATGAAATTCTGAAAGCTGAGAAATTACATAACCCGTCAAAGAATTCTTTAATGCATCAGGTTTTATAAGCACAAGTGTTTGTTCAGAGCCTTCTTTATTCATAATAGAAATACCTTTCTTTCAAAAATCATATACCGGCAATAATTCAGATTTGGCTTTTGAATATCACTTTGTTTTTTTTGTCGACTTACGCTTAATATTCTTCTTAATATTTTTTTTCTTCGCCATTGGCTTTTCCCCTTTTACACTTTCCCTTTTAACTTTAGCTGCGCAAACCCTCTTCAATGCTTTCTCAATCGCATCGCCAATAACAGCCGGACTTTCAACAACAAAGATGCCTGCCTTATGCATTGCTTGCATTTTTTCTTTGGCTGTTCCTTTTCCTCCAGAAATAATAGCACCGGCATGTCCCATCCGTCGTCCCGGAGGTGCAGTCTGTCCGGCAATAAATCCGACGACCGGTTTCCTTACATATCTCTTGATGTACTGCGCCGCCTCTTCTTCTGCCGATCCGCCTATCTCACCGATCATCACAATTGCATGTGTTTTTTTATCTTCATTGAAAAGTTTAATGATATCTATAAAACGCGAGCCGATGATCGGATCACCGCCGATGCCTACGCACGTAGATTGTCCAATACCATGTTGAGTGAGCTGTGAGACAGCTTCGTATGTTAATGTTCCACTCCTCGAAACCACTCCGACATGCCCCGGCTTATGGATGAAGCCCGGCATAATTCCAATCTTAGCTTCTCCCGGAGTAATCACCCCCGGACAATTTGGTCCAATAAGCCGTATACCTTTTTTTGTAACATATTCGTAGACTTTCACCATATCACTTGTTGGAATGCCCTCAGTAATTGCAACAATGAGTGATATTCCTGCATCAGCAGATTCCATTATTGCATCGGCTGCAAAAGCTGCAGGCACAAAAATGACAGAGACATTCGCTCGCTTATTTTGCACCGCCTCTTTTACAGTATTAAATATAAAAACCGGACGAGGCAAAGGATCTTTTTCATTGCCTTGATAACTTGTGCCGCCTTTTCCGGGAGTAACTCCGGCAACGACATTCGTTCCATATTCCATCATTTGCTTGGCATGGAATGTTCCTTCACTGCCTGTGATGCCCTGTACAACGAGGCGAGTGTTCTTATCAACAAGTATACTCATATGATTGATATTCTATATTGTGATAAGTTTTTAGTTGGTGGTTTCTATAAAATCTGCAGCTCTTAAGATTGTCGGTTCACCAAACTGTGGCCCAAGAATTTGCATTCCAATTGGCAGCCCTTGATGATCTTCTCCACATGGAATACTAATGCCAGGAATGCCTGCAAGATTTATCGATGTCGTATAAATATCTGAAAGGTACATTTGCAAAGGATCGTCCATTTTATCGCCTGCTTTGAAGGATGTACTCGGTGAAGTCGGTGCAATCATACAATCAACGCGTGAGAATGCTTTATCGAAATCCTCCTTAATAAGTCGTCTAACTTGTTGTGCTTTTCGATAATATGCATCATAATATCCTGCAGAAAGGACATACGTGCCAAGCATAATGCGGCGCTTTACCTCCGCACCAAATCCTTCACTTCGCGACTTGATATACATTTCAGAAAGATCTGCAGCGTCTTCTGTTCTAAAACCATATCGAGCGCCATCATACCGGGCAAGATTAGACGATGCTTCCGCGGTAGCAAGAATATAGTACGTTGCAATTGTATATTCAGTATGCGGCAGGTTTATTTCTTCAATCGTTGCACCATTCGCACGTAAAATGCCGAACTTCTTTTCTATAGCTTGACGTATTTCTGAATCTAACGCATCTCCAAAATATTCTTTTGGAATTCCTATGCGAATACCTTTGACATCTTTTGTCAATTGCAAAATATAATTTGGCACAGATACTTCTGCCGAAGTTGAATCATTTGGATCATGTCCTGCAATTACCTGAAGAACATTCGCCGCGTCTCTTGTTGTCAGTGCAAGAGGTCCAATTGAATCGAAAGACGATGCGAAAGCTACAAGTCCATAACGAGACACACGTCCATACGATGGTTTCAAGCCAACAATACCGCAAAATGCTGCCGGCTGACGAATGGAACCGCCAGTATCAGATCCCAAAGATGTTGTTGACATGCCTGCACGTACCGCAACAGCAGAACCGCCGCTTGATCCGCCCGGAACGCGGTCTTCGTCCTGTGGAAGTTTCACACGTCCGTATGCTGAGTTCTCTGTGGAAGAACCCATCGCGAACTCATCCATATTATTCTTACCAATAATGACTGCATCTGCGTTACGCAAACGCTGAACAACAGTGGCATCATATAACGAGACAAAGTTCTCCAGAATTTTAGATCCGCATGTAACTCGTTCATCTTTTACGCAAATAAGATCTTTGATAGATACTACCATTCCCGCCAATGGACCTGCATTTCCATCTCGCAATTTTTTATCTATCGCCTTAGCTTGCTCTAACGCTTTATCTGGAAACACAGCCAGAAGTGCATTCAGATGCTTCTTTTGATCAATCACTCGAAGATATTCCTCTGTAATCTTCTCGCAGGTTGTTGTTCCTTCTACAAGTTCAGTCTGTATAACATCAAATGATTTCACGGATCTCGCTATGCGAATTGTTATATGTGTGCGGGTTTAAGAGTTCTGCATTTAGATTATGGTTTAGTATCACTCTTCTCGTCAGGCTTATTTGTCTCTTTTTCAATTTCCGTCTGCACATCACGCGCTGCTTTGCGGAACTCTCGTATTCCTTCGCCAAGCCCTTTTGCTATTTCAGGGATTTTCTTTGCACCAAAGAATACAAACACGACAAGTAAAATTAATATAATTTCTGGACCACCTATATTTCCCATAAAATCTATTCCTTTTTTAAAAAATAGAAATGTTTGACTTAGTCAACGTTCAGAATCCACTATTAACCCTGCGGCTTCGTATCGTTCTTCTC
>JBEKLV010000026.1:0-22370 GCA_050008835.1 Bacteroidota bacterium
AGTGCATATATTCATTTGCACGCTTCCGAAATGAATAATTGTGTTGTTGCTTTGAATACAGGATTGTGTGCAGGTGTTCCACAGGGATGGATTATGAGGGGAAACAATGATATGAAAAAATTATTGCAAACTCTCGCTGCTTCCTTAAGAGGATTGGGCGGCGATGGATTGAAGTCAGAAGTGAAGTTTGAAGAATTATCAGATTGGGAATCTTTATTTCTTGCAGGTATTCCAACATTGGATCTTTGGGTGGACATGACGTCTTATTGGAATATTGACAATAGATCTGGCGATACATTTGACAAAGTTGATGCTCATAATCTTGCTGCTGGATCAGCGATTGTTGCTATTACTGCCGCTTGGTTTGCCGAACTACCTATAACAATACCATCACGCTTAGATCAAGCCACAATAAATAAAATCCTTATCAAAGCAGAAGTATACGAACGAATCAATGACTTAAGAGGACTTGGGGTCCTCAAATAGGATAGGTTAGAAGTTTATGTAACAAAATGAGCCTTAAGACAAAACCCTTTATATCAAAGAACATATGCACATTTACCATAAAAAAGCCTCGACGTTTGCCGAGGCTTAAATAAATTCCAAATTATAAACTATCGAAAAGCTATAATCTTATTTCATTAAGATCATTTTATTGACCGCTATTCTGTTTTTGTACTTCAATTCGTAAATATATACGCCGCTCGATAAAGCGTTCCCCGGTTCGAATGTTACCTGACGCTTTCCGGCAGTAAAGTACCCATCAACGAGGGTTGCCACAGTTTGACCAAGAATATTGAAAACACGCAGTGTCGCTCTACCATCAGATGGCAAAGTGAAACTAATCTGTGTTGAAGGATTAAAGGGATTCGGGTAATTGTTAGAGAGCGAAAAACTTTCCGGCAAATCAATTGTCGATGCTTCGGCTGAAGTTACTACCTGCTCTGTTGCTATGATGAAATCAGCTGGACTACTAAACTCTCCAGCCGCATAATCAATCACAGGAGTTGTTGACACACTTGAAGTGTAACCAACTTTATCTGTTGTTACTGTATATGCGCCAGGATCAAGGTCTGTAATTTCGTATAAACCATCTTCGTCTGTAATATCATATGAACAAGAATTCTGAGACTCACCTATAACGACGACACCAGATAATCCAATGCCAAGTAAATTCCTGACCGATCCTTTTATGGAACCACCACCTTGAGCAATAATTTTTTTCACACAAACAATAAGGCTTCCCACATTTTGATTCTCTTTCACAACGATCGTATCGGCGACCTTTGCATCGCGGACACCGCAATCGTTTAATTTGAAATATGCCGGCAAATATTTGCCTAATGGAACTACTTGCAGCTTGTAACTCCCATTCGCCACGGCACTAAAAGAAAATATTCCCAGTGAATCCGTATTAATTGTTCTCACAACTGGAATAGGAAGTGCTATTGTACTTAGAGCAGGCATAATAGGATATAAAATTACGTGCGCTACCACAAACGCTCCTGCGCTATATACAACAGCACCGGAAACTTTTGCAGTTGCAACTGGAAGAGCACTTAGTTTAAAATTAATTCCTGTAGTATCAGCCTTCAATGTGAGCTTATCAGCTTCAAGTACATTACTTTTGCTATTGTAATATTGTAGAATATATCCTGTTTTATAGGATGCAACAACGTATGGACTGCCAGTCATAACCGTAATTTTATATCTGCCCACACTATCTGTTTTTCCTGATCCTCCAACATCACAGAATAATCCAACTTCTGATTCTTGAAACGATGTTGTAACTGCTGTAACGGAAGATGACACAGGAGTAGGTATAACTGAAGCAACGACAGTTGCGCCTGCTATTGGTTTTCCGTTCACATCAGAGACTGTACCAGATATTAATACTGGAACAGGTCGTTGATATTTTTTAAGTATGAAGTTTGCGATAATTGGAGTTGCATCTTTAACTAGGACAGGTGTTGCACCATCTATTGTTGGTGAATCGACATACCAAACTGGTATATAGTCTCCATTCGTATTGATTGGAGACATTACTAAAGGTGAAGGTCCCGACCTTGCTTGAATATAGAATTCCCCAGAATCGCCAACGACAATTCGATAGGCGCCAACTGAATCGGTATATGCAGAAAGTTGAGTTATACAAGTTGTAATTGCTGATTTGTCGGTTTTTTTGTCCAACGATATGAGAATTCCTTTGAGTAATTCATTGTTTTCATTCGTAACTATTCCATTAATCGCCCCAAGAAAACTCACAACCTGAATAGTCCATGAATAGAAAGATGATTTGCTCGAACTCGTAGTAATCCTGACTTCTACACTGAAATATCCCTTAACGGTCGGAGTCCATTTGACAAGTCCCGTCAATGAATCAATTGACATACCTACAGGTGAATTGGTTAGTTTGAAAGTAGCTTTTGTATATGTTGGAACCGGAACTTGAAATTTGTATTCTACGCCAACGACGGCTAGTGACTGTACAGATACAATAACTCCTGGAGTTGTTGTCGTACTCTGTGCAATAAGCTGTGTTCTGACCAAAGAACAAATGGTGAGTAACAAAACAGTTCCAAGGAGTAAAGTACGTTTCATTTTACGCCTCACAAATTATTTTAAAACGTTATATGTCAAGCTTAATAAAAAGCAGACTGATCTGCAAGTGCTCTAGTATATGAGAAGAAAATTCAATAATTGTGCTTTCCGTCATATCTGTTTCGACATAATTAAATGTACTGCTCTTTTTATTAGAGATTTCAATCTATTGAGAGGTTTAACCGATAGAGGGTAAATTATTAAATTCTTCAATTTCGTGATTTTTGAACGCTTTCTTCGCGCGTGCGCGAAACGCAGGAGTCGCATATGGAAGCATCTGCCGCACAACAATCTCAAGCTCTTTTTTGAGCTCCGGTTCTTTCTGTGCAATATTGGCAAGTACGGTCATCGAAAATGTTCTCACGGCAATAGGCTCGTCGATCGAAGAGATTAATTCGAAACAGAGGTTTGCTACTATTCCCTGCAGCCCACGCGGTATATTTACAAACTGAAGTATTCGAACAGCATTGCGCTTCACTGCATCATGTACTCCCGGTTCCTGCATTTTCTTCATCATCGGTTTAAGCCATGTGGAGACCAACTCCGGATGCTTCTCAGCACAATGACCGATGATCCAAGCCGATTTCTTTGCCAACGGTTCATCCTCTTGCAGGAAAAATTCCATCAAGTGCTGAAAGCGGCTCTTGTCTTTCCCCACCCACTTGACAAGTCTTACCACTTGCTCTTTTGAGCGAACAGCAAGTATTTCTTTTTCAATGTCCATCATTAATAAAGTAAATCAGACCAACAGAAGATTAAATATCTTTCGAAAAGATATCCAACGTCGTCCGTCTCTGCCACCCCAGGCGATCATAAAACAGCTCAGCTTCCTTGTTGTCTCGATAGACAAAGAGATGGCATTTAGAAATCCCTCGCAGGTGGAGAGCATCCAGCGATTGCTGAGTCAATTGCCGGCCTATACCGCGCTTTCTATACGTTTCATCCACGGTGAGATGATAGATATATCCACGGCGTCCGTCATGCCCGCAGAGGATAGTTCCAATGAGTCGTTCTCCTTCTTCACATACGAAGCACAGCCCTGGATTTCGCTCTAAGAAGGCGCGAATTCCTTTTAGCAAGTCCGCATCACTCAAACCCAACCCCGGGGTCTTCTGCCAGAGAGCCAATATCCGGTTGTAATCGTTAATTGTCATTTCACGAAAAGAATTTTCTTTCATAGAATTATGCCTTAATTTTCAGATGTAGAGTGTCTTCCCCACTTTGGCAATTTGCTTCAATATTCATCGTAGAATCTGATCATAAATCGGATCATTTACTTGCAATCGCTCAATATGGATAAAAGATATAGAACAATAGCGATAATCCGCTAAGCACCCACAAACCGACAGACACTTGGCTCGTTTTGCGGTTTAAGACTTTGAACAGCGGATAAAGAACAAATCCAGCTGTCATTCCGATGCCGATGTTATAAGTAAAACTCATAAGAGTGATAATACAGAAAGCTGGAATAGCTTCTGAAAGATCGTCGAAACGCAGCTTTATTATAGGAGCGATCATCAGGACTCCGACAATAATAAGCGAAGGACCGTAAGCAAATCCAGGAATAACTGTTACAAATGGTGCAAAGAAAAGTGTACCGATAAAAAGAATTGCTGTAACTACTGCCGTTAAACCGGATCTGCCGCCGGCTGCAATTCCGGTTGCCGATTCGATATATGCACCTGTCGTTGTCGTTCCGAGCATTGCTGCTACAGTTGTAGCAATAGCATCAACCAACATCGGTCTTTCAATTCCCGGAAGATTCCCGTTCTCATCCAAGATATTCGCCTTGTAACCGAGCGCTATCAGGGTTCCTATTGTATCCAGAAAAGCCATAACAAATACTGTAAGCACAACGGAGAACATTCCCCAAGTCATAGCGCCGGCAATATCAAGTTGAAGAAAGATCGGTTTAATCGAAGGCGGAAGACTTATCCATTGCGCAGGCAAAGGAGTCAATTGAAAGACGAAACCGAAAACGGTAACTGTTAATATGCCGATCAGCATTGCGCCATTCACACGCTTCAGCATTAAAAATCCTATCAATACAATTCCAAATATCGCAAGCAATATTTCCGGTTTATGAAAATTGCCCACATGAACGGGCGCCCCCGGAACACCAAGCTGAACAATACCAGTTTCGTTTAATCCGATGAATGCAAGAAATAGTCCAATTCCGACCGTAAAAGAAATTTTAAGCGTCTGAGGTATTGCTTCGGCAAGCCAACTGCGAACTTTTAATATCGTCAGAATCGTGAACAGCACTCCACTCATAAAGATAGCTCCAAGCGCCGTTTGCCAGCTATAGCCCATTACTTTCACTACTGTAAATGCGATGAAAGCATTTTCTCCCATATACGGTGCAATAGCGAATGGACGTCTGGCATACAATCCCATTAAAAGCGTTCCAAAAAATGTGCTGATAATTGTTGCCACCATTGAAGCATCGAACGGCATTCCCGCCGCCTCTAATATTTTGGGATTGACGACAATGATGTAAGCCATCGTTACAAAGGTTGTAACACCGGCTGTAATTTCCTGTTTGATTGTTGTGCCAAGTTTTTCTAAATCGAAATATTTGAAGACGATTTTCTTTATTGTCGTACCTGTAAACGGGTAACATTAGCATTTCATTTTTTTAAAACAATTGTCGGAGAAGATTCAGCAATATATTAAACGGTTTCATTTGCAGATGCAAGATAAATATGCCTTGGCGAGTGTAAGAAATATTATACGATAGAATGATAGTGATCAGAATTTCTTGAGATTTGATTTAATAATTATTCATTTAGATGTATTTCTGTCAGAGGATTAGCCTGATGTCCAGAAGTAATACTTCGATAATATCGATAATGCACTTCCTGCTTTTCTAAACGGTCTGTTTATTTATTTCAACCCATACTTCTTAATGTGCTCATACAAAAGATATGTTGTCCCGCCGGCTTGAACGGCTCCCAGAATTATTTTGAGCGTATGCAACTCATTTTGTTTAGCCAGCTCCTGTTTCCATGGTGATACGAGATCGATCTGTTGCTGGAATTGCCCTGAAAGTGAAGTAGGAAGAATTGTAAGCGCTTGGTGCAAAGACATAGGTAGATATTCAGGAGAGTCGCGCAGTGATGGCGAGGGAATAATTTCTATCTGAAAACTGCGCAAGAGAGATTGATTGATAAGTGCTTTTTTAACAAGAGTATCGCGCAACTCCTTTCTACTCGGTTCTTGAGCGTAAAGAGTATAAGCGACAGAAAAACTGAATGCTAGCACCCATACCCACCGATGAATGATTCGTACAATGAGAATTCCATCTCTATCACGTAACGGCATAACTATTTGTTATCTTTATTTTTTTGTAAAGTATCAAATATATATACGGATCACAAACAAATAATGTTCCACTTGGCTTTTATAGAATTATCTAGCTCTTTATTCTTATCTGCGATTATAATCATGGTTAGAATATTTTTACATTTTTCGGAACGCCCCTTTTTCTTTTCTCAGTAATCACGCATATAACGCGTGTTTCATTAAAACGCTAGCCCATGCCTACGCCGCCATTTTACGAGAGATGGCGTGAACATATTTAGAAGTAGTCGCAATTATTCGTCACTTAAGTATAACAAGTTTCTTGATGTCTGTAAATGATCCGGTCTGCAATCTATAAAAATATACTCCGCTCGGCATTGCTGCGGCATTCCATATCTTTGTGTAACCACCGGCTGCCATATTTCCACTCATTATTGTCGCCACTTCCTGCCCTATCAAGTTATATATCTTTATCGAAACATAAGTTTGAAATGGAATATCAAACGAAATAGTTGTTGTTGGGTTGAACGGATTCGGAAAGTTCTGCCCAAGTTTGAAAGCATCGGGTCGTAGAGAAGTCCGATCTTTTTCTATATCAGTGGCTTTGGACGCAGTAAACGATCCTGTCATCCCTAAGGAAGAATGGAAGTCACATTGATATAGATACGTCCCTGCAACTGTGACAGAATATGTAAATACACTGCCGGAAGCCTGATGAAAGCTCGATGCACCGACGGGAACACTCGTCGAACTCAATGGATGCATACTAAAATCACCCTGCCAATTGACCGTGTCCCCTATGGAAACATTCAAAGAATTGGGTGAATAAGTAAATCCAAACGAACCCCCAAACTGGATGATGTGGGTTGTTGCATGCGCTTTAGTCACAACAACGAGCATTAATACGACCCACATAATCGATGTCGTTTTCCGAAATACCGAGATAGATTGTGTTTTCATGATAAATCCTTTCTGATTTGATTCGTGACTATTATGAGTTGAATCTGAGTCACCGCTTGTTCCTTCTTTCATCTTGATGATGGAAAAGCATTATCAGGAGATGTATTAGTTTTCTTGTGAATACTCTCCTTTATGATGTTTGCATTCTACCGACATGCTTTAGAAAGCATTGCCGCGCGTGCACTACAATACAGCGATACCTTTTATATTAACAGTTTAAAAACCTACAATGTTCCCACGGATGTATTTACTTTCAAGTCAGTAAGACACTCATCATTTTCTTTAAAAGTATTGTTCTGTGCACATGATTTGGCATTATCACGAACCCGTCAAATTCTGCATTTGGAAAATGATAAGGAATAAAATAGCCCTTCGATTTCATCCAGCGATGCAACAATCTTTTTGGAACATATCATCATTTAATATTGTTATAGAAATATCAAACATCAAATTACTCAATTTTATGAAAGGATGTAATTATGGGTACCTATGTTATTTTAGGAGCTACCGGACATACCGGAAAACCGATTGCTATCGGGCTATTAGAAAAAGGACACGCGGTTCGCATCGTGAGCCGGCATACCGGCACGGCAGCAGATCTTATCCAAAAAGGGGCAAAACATTTTGCGGGCGATTCGACTAATCCACTATTTCTTACCGATGTCTTCAAGGGTGCAGAAGCACTATATTCGATGATTCCATTAGACGCAACAGCTACTGATTACACACAAATGCAGTTGAAGCATGTGCATTCAATCGCACAAGCTCTCAGGGGCTCAACGATCAAATATGTGGTCACTCTTAGCAGCGTGGGTGCACATCTTCCTGCCGGTGCTGGAGTTGTCCAGGGGCTGCATTCGATGGAAGAGTCCTTCAACACTATCCCCGGCATCAGTATACTCCACCTTCGGGCAACGTATTTCCTGGAGAATACTCTTTCGATGGCGGCGATGGTGAAACAAATGGGGATAATAGGTTCACCAATCCGTGCCGATTTGAAGATGCCAATGGTTGCCACAAAAGATATTGCGGCAGCAGCATTGAAACATCTCCTTGCCAAAGATTATTCCGGCAAGAGTTACGAATATGTTCTTGGAAATCGCGAATATACATACGCTGAGATCGCACAGATTTACGGCCGAACTATCGGCAAACCGGATCTGAAGTACGTTCAATTCTCATATGCGGATGCGAAAAAAGCGATGATACAAATGGGAATGGGTGAAAGTGTCGTCGAGAAAATGAGTGAATTTGTGAAATCGATGAACGAAGGAAAAATATTGGAGGATGTACACCGAACACCTGCCAATACCACACCGACTCGTGCAGAAGAATTCGCTCAGGTGTTTAAATCGGCTTACGACAAAAGCTAACGTCCTCAACAAAAACGCTGATCCAATATTAACTGAATCGGTGTAATTGATAAAATCGCAGCTACGTAGGGGCGTTCCCCGCCAAAGTAAAGGCAAACAAAAAATGAACGTCCCTGCGTTCAGTTGCTGCCAAATTGGAACGAGGAGGACTAAATTGCTGAGTTCATTCGTAACGAAGCGATTCGACCGGATCCACACTGGCTGCTTTGCGCGCCGGAAAAACTCCAGCTGTAAATCCAATTGCAGAAAGGATTCCAACCGTGATAAGAACAAGTGAGAAAGAAAGAACAGGACGGCCGACGAATTGCATGGCACCTTCTTCTGCGGGAAACATCCACATTATCGATACAATTGCATAGCAAAATAAAATTCCAATCGTACCGCCTGAAAAAGCAAGCATTAATGATTCAAAAATAAACTGTGCCATTATATAACTCCGTCGTGCACCGATTGCCATTTTGATACCAATTTCTTGTGTCCGCTCTTTTACAACAACATACATAACATTTGCAACGCCCACGCCCGCTATAAGCAATGTAAGGAATCCAATCGAAAAGAGAAAGATCGAAACGCCAAGACCGACTTTATTCATGATCTTTTCTCCTTCAATAAAATCCCACATTTGAAGAGCGCGCTCGTCTTTCGTGTCAAATCTGTATTTGCGGCCGAGCACTTCGTATATAGAACTTTTCACCATCTCTTGTCTACTCGGGTCTGACGGTTGCAGGACAATGCTATTCACATTTTTGTAACCATATGATGTACGAAATGTAGTATACGGTATTATTGCACGCCGAGTATCGGGGCCGTTATTCATTGCTGTCTGCACCTTTTGTTGTATGATGCCGACCATCGTATAAGGAACGCGATCAACCAAAATAGTCTTGCCTATTGGATCTTCATCTTTAAAAAGGTCCTTTGCAATCTTGGTGCCAAGGACAAGAACTCTTCTTTGCTGCTCCACGTCCACTTCATTAAGAAATCGACCGCCACCAGCCGGATACATACGCCGCATTTCTTCAAAACCAGGGTCAACTCCTTCACATTCCGTTGTTGTATTATTCTTCCCATTACTGAGGGTCACATTGTTTCGATACTGAGGTGAGATGAGGCCAATTCCAGGCACTGACTGTCTGATCAATTCAACGTCGTCTTCTACAAATCTGATTCTTCTTCCTTTTGGTAATCCTTGATAGACAACTCCTGTTTCTCCGCCATATAAAATGATGATACGGTTGCCTGCATTCATCATTCCCTTCATCATCTGATTGCCCAGCCCTCGCCCAAATGATAGAAGCAATACAACAGCAATCGTCCCCCACGTGATGGCAATAAGTGTCAATGTTGCACGTGTACGATGCGTACGAAGATCATACAGAAAATCTCTAAATAGTTCAAAAAACATAATAAGTTATAAATTGAAAGACATTAAAATTATGTTCTCAGACATTCAACAACATCAAGATTGGATGCTCGTCGTGCAGGCATCAATCCAGATAGCAGCCCGACTGTAATCAACACGAGCACTGTAATAACGACAACTTCCATCGATAACACCGGTATTCCCACATAATCCTTGATCGGCAAGAGACTTAAAGCAGTAATAATGCCATAGGAAATAATGAAACCGATCACCGAGCCTATGAAGACAATAAAGAACGTCTCGGAAAAAAACTGGAAAAGAATATTTACTTTTGTTGCACCAACTGCACGCTTAACACCGATTTCTTTAATACGCTCCTGCACAACGATAAACATTATATTCGCTACACCAAGCCCGGCAACTCCAAGTGTAAAACTGCCGATAAGACCGAGAAAGATATTGATTCCGAGAAACATATAGAATGCTAACCGGTCAAAATCGGTTGTATCCCAAATCCATACTGCATTTTCATCAGTAGGATCGAATCTGTACTTCTTGCTGAGGGCTTCTCGAACCTGTTTCGCTGTTTCTTCACCAAATCGCGGATCTTTCACTTGATAAATAATATTGTTTAAGTATACCGAGCCATAAACTGATTCAAACGTTGTAAGCGGAATAAAAATACGATCTTGATCTCTGCTATTGTAAGATGACGGCTGTGTTTTCTTTTGCATAACACCAATGACTGTAAAAGGCGTTTGACCGATGAAAATTGTCTTGCCAATCGCGTTATGTTCAGCGAAAAGAAATTCTTTCACTTTGTCACCGATCACTGCAACCCTTCGTCTTTCTTGAAGATCCAAAGTATTAATATATCTTCCGCCTGCTTCCGGATTGATATTACGTATATCGCCGTAAACCACATTAACTCCAGAGATCAGCGGAGTCAGAATATTTTCTCCAACCCGTGTCACTGTCCTTTTACCAAATTCCGGACTGATGCCGGATACATTCGGTACCTGTGCAGCGACGAGCTTTGTATCCTCTTCAACGAACGACAGCGATCTGCCAATTCCATATCCTGCGTAAGGTTTGGTTGTTTTTCCCGGCCATACAATTGCAAGCCCCTCGCCGATGCCATGCATATTAGCCACGGTTTGTTTTCTGAACCCAACACCAAATGCTACGAGCACAACTATTGCAACCGTTCCCCAGATAATTCCAAACATCGTAAGAAAGGCCCGAAGTTTCTGAGCCTTTAAATCGACGATATATTCTGAGAGGATGGTGCGAAATGTTTCCATAAGAAGCGCAGCTAATCAATTTTCTTTACTGGTTTTTCGAACACCTCGTCGCTATCATTCAAACCGGAAACAACTTCAATATTAATCGCATCGCTTAATCCGGTTTTGATATAACGTTTCTCATCTATTTTTTTTCCAAGAGCAACCTTAACAAATCCTGAATCATTGCTGAATGTGATAACACGTTCAGGAATTGTTAAAACATTGGTTTTCTTTTGGATGATGACGTTGGCATTTGCTGAATAGCCGGCACGCAGCACAGCATTCTTTGCAGCAGGAATAAGAATTTCTATCGGGAATACAGTAGAGTTATCTTTCTTCTCTGCCTTTAACCAGATTTTTCGAAGAATGCCGCGGACTGTATCGCTCGGCAATGCACCCACCTTAATTTCAACATCCATTCCTTCTTTCATCTTTCCTACATCAATTTCATCTACTGTTCCTTTGAAAAGCAATCGTTCCATATTTGCCATCTTCATTAGAACTGTACCTTCCTGATAAGAAGTTAAAGGAGTTACAGGATCACCGACCTCAATGGTTCGGTTTAATACAAATCCGGAAATAGGGGCTTTTATTATGGATTCAATTTCAGTTTCTCCAATCTTGATTTTTCCACTTTCCATCAGTGCAAGGTTTTCTGTGGCAATTTTCAATCGAAGATCAGATTGTTCATACTGCATTTGAAAATCTTCATATTCCTTATCTGAAATTAGATGGCTTTTAAATAAGCTTTCCTGACGTACTCTTTGTTTTTTCAGATTATCTAAATCGACCTGACTCAGTTGCACTTGACGCTTGGCAGCTGCGAGTTCGCTTGGCGTTGGATCAGGACGAACCTCAAGTAACGGTTCGCCGATCTTAATGAATGCTCCGACATCAACGAAAATTCGGCTAACCACTCCTGAGACTTTCGATTTCACAGAAATCTCATTTTCTGGTTCGATTGTACCAACTGCTAACGCTTTATCGACAATCGTCCCTCTAGTAACTTTTATCTTTGGTAGATCGCTTTCACTAGAAGATTTATTGCTGCCGAAGAAAAGAAACGATCCGCCGCCAATAACCACTAGCGCGACTGAGGAGAGAATTATTTTCTTTTTCATAGTCATAGACAATAACGTCCCATTTTAAGTATCTATTGTATGATATAAAGAATTTTAGTTTAAAACTATTATGAGATACGGAGGAAAGGGCTCCATGTTACAATATGGCGAGAAAAATATTCGCTTTAAATAGCCGTCGCTGCGTCAGTACTGGCCTTATTTATTGACCAGTGTTATGCTTATGGGAAACGCGTGGTAGGGCGGCAAAATGATTATTTATAATTGATAAGAATAACACCAACTGAACTTAAAACAACTCCTATGATATTTATTAATGTTAATTCTTCTCTGTACCACAAAACTCCAATTAATGCTAAAGCAATTGTTGTAAAGGAACCGGTAATAATGGATGTTGTACTTATTTTCCAACCCAACCGATAAGCATAGAGAAAGCCCAATTCAACCATCGGCAAAGACAAACCTAACAATATGATTGGCAACCATTTTTGACTGCTGAATATTGATATTTCCTTTTTAATATCTCCCTTTGATAGAAATAGTACTACACTTATAACGAAAGCGATAAAATATGCAGTAGCTATCACAAGTAATGCATTGGCATTCTTTGGAATACTTTTCTGACACACGCTATATAACAAGACGCCAATAATAATGAGTGGAAGCGATATTATTTGCCAATTCATAAATTATTCTCTCTCTTATAATTAGTATCACACTTCGCGTGATGCATTCTTCTGGACATGCCGAGTTTGCCTGCCCCGTTGCTTTCTAGTGGGGAGCGCCTGGTAAGGCAGTTATTGCTTTTTGTTAATAATATCAAAAGGAATTTTTGAATCAACATAAACTTGCCACAATTGAATTTTCCCATTTTTAATGATCGCTTTCCACGAAGCGGGCAAACGCCAATAATTTTCCTTTTTATCACTCAAGCCTTGAAATGTACCTCCCGCAAAACCAAACGCGGCAACGGTATCTCCATTGACAAATATTTCCGTGATTTCGATTTTATAGTCGGGAAATAATTGAAAGTATCCAATCCAACCTGCCCGCATTTTATCTCTTCCTATAGCTTCATTGCCTTGGGAATCAATAAATTTATGGTCGTCAGTCATAAGCAAGCAAATCTTATCAACATTGTGTTCATTGATTGCGTTAACAAAGTCTTGGACAATCTGCCTGTTCATAGTATTAAATCCTTGAAGGTTATTCTGAGCATTGATTGCAGGTGTAATGAAGGCAAGGCCGAAGAAAAGAATTCGAGTCATGGGAGTCGGTTGCAACATGTGTCATCTCAATAATTAATGTAATTCAATTTGTGTCTGTGTAATAACCACCTAACGGATGGCGGCTCCACCAAGAAAGACGGCGGACAAGTAAGTTTATCCTCAAATGTTTCTGTTGAGGAATACGGCGCTGATAATTTTCAAGTTGCTGAAAACAGGCGGAGCCCCATAACTGTAACACGCGCAGCGTGTTTCCTCTTCTATAGTTCATGCTGATAACTTTCAATTATATTCAAAACCGTTGCGCGCCATGAATTTCGTAGCAATGCTCTTTCCGCCAGCTGTCCCAAAGGGATCCCTTCTCACAAAGTGATGCCTTCGGCAGGGAAGCGCTTGATCAGGCGGCAGTTCTTTTCTTCTTTTGAATTTTATAAAATAATGAAGGTGCAACAGCTAACCAAAGTAAAACCAATATCCAGACACGACCTTCAAGAATATTGTAATCCCTAAACACAGAAGGCCAATCACGATTCTGGAATAATTTTGCCATTCCGGTTTCAAACACAACAGTTAACACCATCCATAGAAATCCGATTTGCATTGTTTCTTTCAATGATACTGGTTGCCAACGACGGATGATCCAATAAATATAAAAGCCGAACAAAGTGATGCCAATAGCTGTTGAGAGCTGATGCGCATGCAAATCTCCAAGAAAGCTCTGGAAGACAACCTGTCTGAACGCGCCATTTATAAAGGCAATCACAAGTAATGATAACCAACCAACGAAATATTTCCATTTCATATTTAAACCTCGTTAATTCTGCCGCCTAACAGATCGGCGCTAAATCTCGATTTGATCTTCGATCAAATCGAGGATCCCGTACAGCGGGACTGCGGCGACAATAATTTAAGTAGCGCAACAAACGAAATGAGTTCATGCTGGTTCCTTCAATTTTGTACTGACCACTGTACGCCATGAATTTTGCAATGAACAAATAATAAATTTTGCATCACGCGTTGCGTGATTCATTCTCAGGCCTCCGGCTGTCAGCTTGTCCCAAAGGTCCAAAGGACTCCTTCGGAGGATCCCTTCTCACAAAGTGATACCTTCGGCAGGGAAGCGTCTGATTAGGCAACCGATGAATGTGAGTGCCGTTACTGCTGTTGTTAGGCGATATCTTCGTTACTCCATTAATACTTAGTGATAACCTCGTTATTTTTCTTGAACCTTTTTCTTTTTGGATAAATTAATAAAAGTATCAATCCGACAATTACTATTAATAAAGTGTTGACCATTCCACTTGCTATCTCTCCAGGTTGAACAAGAACTGTAGTTAAGCCCATAGCTGCAACCATATTATATGATGCGTGGAACACAATACAAATCAGTAGGCTCTCTGTTTGGTTGTATATCCATGTAAGAATTAATGTAAGCCCAATTACACCGAGATAAAAAATCAGGAAACTACATCCGTATTGATTAGTTCCTTTAATAAAGAATAGAGGAAGATGCCAAAGAGTCCAGATTATACTTAAAATGAGACTTGACATTAATGGAGTAAATTTATTTTCCAATTCTGGCAATGCGATGCCTCTCCATCCCAGCTCCTCTAAACCACCTCCTATAACCATAAGTATGAAAAACGGAATTATCATATACCATCGTTGAAGATTTAAATTAAAACCCTTAATCATAAGCATATTTAACCCAATAGAAACAAATGCTATTCCGAAAACAATTACAAATGGAATTACGAACCAGAATACGTTTAACCGCCATTTAAAAAGACATTTATTATATTCCCTAAATCCTATGTTTCCTTTTGCTATTGCAATACTTAGGAATGCTGAAACTGTCGGACCTAATCCACCTATGACAAACAAGAGTGTGAATAAAACCTGTCCATAACTTAAAATATTATTTGTAACCAAAATTACCAAACTCCACCAGCAAATCCAAGTAATAAAGAATGTGCTTATCAAGAAGACGAATAGTCTGTTATATTTCACAGTATTCAATACTCCATGCATATATTTTTATATGGCAACATGATGCTACTATTGGCTAATGGTAGTAGATATGTTTCCTAACATTTGCGAAATTCATAATTATCTAGACCATTGAAAAATTCAAACACTTTCCTGCTTATAGATTGCCTAACGGATTTGCGCTAAGTCCCGATTAGATCTTTAATCGAATCGAGGATCCTGTATAGCGGGACTGCGGCGCTGCAAACCCGCAACATGTACTACCCGAACCGTGATTCATTCTGAAATTTAAATTAATAACTACTGAAGTTATGAAGTACTAAGAACAAAATTAATTTGCATTAAAACCACCACCAGCCATGAATTTTGCAGTGAGCAAATAATAAATTTTGTATCACGCGTTGCGTGATTCATTCTCAGGCCTCCGGCTGTCAGCTTGTCCCAAGGGTGGCAAAGCCATGCCTTTGGCAGATCCCTTCTCACAAAGTGATGACTTCGGCAGGAAGCACCTGGATAGGCGGATATTTTCTTTTACTTTTATTGATAATGTCATAGGGATTTATTGAATCTATATAAACTTGCCAAAACTGAATTTTCCCATTATTGAAAAATATTTCTGTCATTTCGACTTTATAGCCGGGAAACAATTGAAAGTATCCGATCCACCCCGTATTGCCTGCAGCGACTTGTTAGGCGTTTTCGCGTGCATTGGGGTTGGACGGCACCGGGAACAAACGAGCCGGCAGGTACAATCCCGCCGTTCCGATGATCCCGCCAATTCCACACAACATCCACGAATAGGTTACGCCAATGTAACCGTGAGCAGCGATCCGGTCGGTATCTTTTATGAACGACCAATACCACACTATGAAGGCCAGCAGTTGCGATACGATCAACGCGATGGAAAACCGCATCGGCTTGCCCATAGCCTCACAAGTATTAATCCAACAGCAGGCAAGTACGAAGTAGGTGCTGATGAGCATGGGCGCGAGCACCGGCGCATACCACGGCTTCGGAATGAGGAACAGACAATCCCATTCGAGCAGGCTGGTGGGCCAACCAACTAGCCACCAAAAGCTGGCGTAATATACGATATCCCAAATCCCAAATACGAAAAAAAAGTTCGCTATCCGCGAGCGCGCATTGGTGCCAACCAGCCATGCCACAGCCACTAGCATCACGAGAGTGGACGCTTCGCGAATAACCTCGATATGTAGCCGCTCCAGTCGTGGGACAGGGACACCTGTATCGAAAGGCAAATAGCGCCGCAGATAAATGACGCAAATAGCTTCTAGCAACCCCATCGCTGCAGCGTAAATCGCAAGCCAAACCAACCTCGTCCAAACTTCCCGCGCCATCGCGGACTGACCCTGCATACGTTTGGAAATCTCAACTACAAGGGAAATACTCATCTATAACATTCCAATTAATATTTTTCATAATGAAAATACCGCCTATCGGACCGGCGCTAAGTCCCGATTCGATCTTGGATCGAATCGAGGATCCCGTACAGCGGGACTGCGGCGCTGATAATTTTCATAATGCACTAAACGAAACGAGTTCATGCTGATAGCCAAATTAATTTCCTCCTAACCAACGAATTATTGAAAAGGTAATAATAAAAAAGTCAACCCACCACCAGCAATGCTTAACGTACCCATTTACCCGCCATGCTTTATCTTTTGGCGGGCGCCCATGGAGCCTGTCCCGTTATGCTTTTAAACGGGATCAGCTTGTCCCTAGGGGATCCCTTCGGGAAGCGCCTGGTTAGGCAGGCAATTAATATCTGTGATTGAAGTTTACGATATTCCAACATAGAATAATGTTCTCATTATATAAAATAGAAGTAGATTATGGTTAATGTGAATTCTTGATGATATCAATTCCTTTTTCTAATATTCTATCAATTCCATTTGCTGCATCATCGGCTGTTGTTTGCACGGGTACATCTGGAAAAACACCGACACCTTCAATAATACGGCCTTGAGCGTCTGCATCTATTTCCGTTGATAACCGATAAGTCCATCCGTTTAGTAGTTCCCGGTCTACAGGATTACCTATACCACCGGCGGTTGTATCGCCAACAATGGTTACATGAGGCAGAACATGCATGGCCATAACAAAATATTCTGCAGCACTCATAGTAGCGCGGCTTGTGAGTACAACAACGGGTTTAAGAAATTGATATGGTCCTTCAGGTTCGATAGAGCGACTTTTCCATGATGAATAATCACTTTTTCCGGGTCCAATCTTCTGGCGATAATACGAATGAATGTGCGATTGATCAGCAAAGCGGCTTGCTACTATTTCTGTGTTGGGAACATTGCCGCCACCATTCCCACGAACATCGATAACGATACCTTTCATATTCTTCCATTGCGAAAGTATATCGTCAATTACTGAATAGCGTGGATCTGCCATTGATAATCCTTCTCCATCCCCTAAAAATGATGGAATGATTATATAGCCGATGGCGGTATCTTGACAATTCCAATATTCGATCACAGAATTTTGTGTAGCGCCCCATCGAACGTACTTATAAGGATTAACAAGTCCTTTGCTGGGATATGAAGAGGGGTAAGGATTTTTCCAATAAACATTGCCGAGCGGTGTGTATAAACATACGTGTTTATCGTTGATACCAAGAACAATGTTAGAGAGTATATTAAAGAGCTGTCGATCTGTAGTGGATGGCGAAATCTGCGGGCGGTACAACGCATAGACTGAATCCCAATCGATGTTGCGTAGAGAGAATTGTGCGTAGTACCTATCAAAATCTTTCCAAAATATTTCAAAGTTATTTTCTGGTGTGTTTGCTATATCTGGCTCAAAAAACATCTTATCACATCCGTAAAAAATGAAAAGAATAATGAGAGTACAAAAAAAGCGTTTTATCATTTTCATAGTTTTACCGTCAAGCCTAGGAGGAATTGATTGTTCAAAGCGCGTGCATGGAATAAATCTTGATATTGTACAAAGGAATAGTATAGCAATCGATACTGCAGGTCAAACGCTACATGATTGCTACTAAAGAAGATATATGAAACATCTGCCTGAATCTCGAAGAGTTTATTGAAGGATACGAAGTCCCCTCTTTTAAATATCTGCCACAGAAGATTTTGTTCTGGATTAATGTCAATAAAAGTTAAGTTCTCACTGACTTTGGCATTGTAGTGTCCTGGAAGAAGAACGTATGAAATGCAGGGGATATTGACCTCAACACGCAAATAATTATTTGATTCCTCCTGAATGACAGTTTCTGTCAGCAGGTTAATACCGAGCCCTGTCATTTGCTCTAAGGAAATTTGGTTCAAATCCTGCACAAAATATTGTCTTCTCAAATTAAGTATACTGGACAATCTGGCACCAAGGAAAAACGTGGTATGGAGACTTTCAAATACAGATGCTCTGGTAGAAAATGAATATTCAAAATTCAGATGAAGGTTGTTAATATAATGCGATACTGCCTTTTCGTTAACAGTTTCAGTGATCGAAGAATTCAGTTCGGTATTATCATAATAGAACAAGACAGTATGACGGTTCTTTATTCCTCGAAAACGATACAAAAAGGCTATTGGCACTTGCGTTCCACGATAAAGAAGCGGAGACATCATCTCATCACGAATAGTATATAAACTGATGCCGGAAGATAGTGTAAAGAGGTGTTGAGGTTCAAACGATATAATCTTTGAAGAATCTTGCGAAAAGGAAATGAACACGTAACTTAGTATCAAGAATATTACAGTGATCAATTTATTACTCATTGAGTTTCCTTGTTTTGCCTGCCTAACGGATGGGCGCTAAGTCCCGATTCGATCTTCGATCGAATCGAGGATCCCGTACAGCGGGACTGCGGCGCTGAAAACTTTCTTAATGCACTCAACGAACTGAGTTCATGCTGAAAATTAAATTATTAAGCATAAAAACTTTACTCGAAATGTTGATTGCTCCCACGCTCCTCCGGTCAACCTGCCGCTGGTTAGGCGGCAGGTTACTTACCGTATTATATAAACCAAGACCACAACATGAATTAGAATCACTGGAATTATAATAAGGTAAAACGCTAATCTCGATAACTTTAAAAGACCAGTAAAATCTCCATAGGGCTTGCGTAAATCCGATAGTAAATAAACGAAAAGTTGGGCAACTATTGCGAACGTTGCAGGTCCAAGGAACTTACCTCCAATATTATTCAGTTTTAATAGAGGGATTAGCGTTATAAACGCAACGGTTTGTAGCACAAATCCACCCGAAGCAAACACAATTGCTCTTGGTTTTCCCTTTATATACTCTTTTGATTTGGCCACAAATTTTTCGCAATCAAGGGGACTTATCCAATTGTTTGAATCCTTTATTGCAACATACTGTGGAAAAGTCCACAGGCATATTTTCATCTGTCTAAATGGAATACCTGCTATAATGCCAGCAAAATAGTGTCCGCATTCATGAATTATAATCATCAGAAAGATTGCTGATAGACAGATTAAAAGTGTTATTATGCCAGACATAATGAATCCTTCATTCTATTTCCTGCCACCTAACGACGGGCGCTAAGCTGCGGCAAGTTTCCTTAGCCATCCTTACTGCCATTAATTAAAGCATATGTCGCAACTCCTTGCTATCTCCTTCATCGAGTTCCTTAATGCTGCGAGGGATTGCAATTTTGCCAACGCAAATAGCAGTTTCTCTCTCATCTTCAATGCTCGATATAATAGATTTATCTTTTCGGTTCTGTTCATTTCTCAACTCTATGTCAACAAATTTTAATTCATCATTGAATGGCCTATCGAGCTTGAGCGCCTCGGTCAGGTTGTGAATGAATTACTTATCTAATATGACGGTTTAGAAGAAAGGTTAGATTGTTTAACTTCCTTTTTAAAACCGTACTTTTCTATAACACCCTTTATTACATCTACTATCCATAATTGTGCATTGGGCGATATAAAAATAGTATCAATAAGAATGTTTAAATCAACTTTAACATATAATCCGAATACATTTGCATATCTATTTTTGCTTGGATTAATCATATCATTCTTACCGTTTTGCGGAGTCCAAATAAGAGCACGTAACTCATCCTCATATTCAAAAATTTTCCTTTTATACATAAATGGAGAAAGCAAATTGCCCATAGGTATTACATCTTTTTCGTAATCAATGTATTTGATTCTGCCAATATTTATATCAAAGTCGTCGTACGAAGCAAATGAATCGATTAATTTCTGATAGGTTGATTGAATGGCAATTCCATAATTATTGTCAGAGTATATTTTCCACATTGCACTCGATTCATGTTCCTTTATATACCAAGAATTTACAAATGTTACAGATCGATCGTATTTAACAACATTGCGTACTTGTTTATGACCGGAAAGAAATTTATTAAATCCATTTTCATCTTTTATGTTCATTCTCTCTTTCCATTCATCTGACATTTCATCGAATTTTAGTTTGTCAATTGATAGATTTGATTGTGTGTAATAACCTTCAAAAGGATCAAATTCAGAAAGCTGATCTAAACGACAAAAATAAAGACTACTTGTTTCTATAAGAGAGAGAAATTTGGCCAAATCCATATATCGCCAAATCTTCGTATATAAGGATTGAGGCGGCAGAAATTCGACATGCTCTTTATAAGCCATATATTTCTTCTTTTTTCAATTCGCAACCTAATGGATCGGCGTTAAGCTGCGGCGTTGATAACTTTCAATTTATTTACCACCTCTTTGCTGCATACAACCTGCTTCTTCTACCATGTACCTGGTGCATACGGGAATGATAAGCTTTCATAATACTGCAATGTTTTATCGGGCTTCTCAAGACCATCCGGAATCGGCATTTTTGAAAATGTCTGGAAGTATAACACACAAGCATTCCGCCACCAGACAGCTTCGTTCTCCTGAATCTCGAGGAGCATTTGCACGTCGCGGAATTCCTCGTCATCTATTTTTACTTCCAGAGAATTCCACGCCCTTTGTGTGCTGCGAACGCTGTCAACGCCAGCGTAATAGTGAAGGCATATCTCATCCCAAAGTGTGTGACCGGATCTCTCAGCCAGAGGCTGATCAGACTTTGGCTGAATTTTGTAGCTCCAGCTCACGCGATGAAACCATAGGAGCTCATTATCGGGACATGTGGAAAGCGAAGCGAATTCTTTTGCAACAGGCGGATAATACTGGCTCACTGCGTCGCTCCCTGTCGCAGTGCGGTCGAAACCGATGCCGAGACTGTCCGCCCTGTGGTAGTAAGTGGAGTTCCAGTCTTTGTGAGGTGAGTAGTCGATCCATGGACCTGGGCCGTAATGATTGTCATATCCGAATATCATGTTGAGGCCGAGAGGATCCATATAGTTTACTACGTTCTCCCTCGAAGGCATCATAATAGATTCGATTTTCTCAACGACATCGGAGTCGTTCGAAAAAGTCATATGGATCCATTCATCGGCAATCTGTTCCGATGTAAGTTCATGGTCCCACGCTAGGCGGCCGAACGCGTACCAATTTGCCTGATCGAACGGGTGCCCTGTCCAGTTTCTGTCCGCTCCGATGTTGGAAACTCCCACCATTCCGGAGAGCGAGTGGCCATCAAGGGAACCATCGACAACTTTTGCAACAGTGGAGCCTTTACCCTTCGCGTAAGTATCTGACTCGAGACACTCTTTGAATAAGGGCGCCAGATAAACAAAACTTGTTCCCTGGCCTAAATATTCCATCGTGATCTGGAACTCCACTATCATGGAAGTCCTCGGCATAGAACCGAACAACGGACTAAAGGGTTCACGCGGCTGGAAATCGAGCGGGCCATTCTTCACTTGGACTAATACGTTGTCTTCGAATTTCCCATCCAAAGGTTTGAACTCTTCGTAGGCTTGCGTGGCACGATCTTTCGGGTCATAAGAGTAAATAAAAGCTCTCCACATGACCACTCCGTTGAAAGGCTTAAGCGCTTCTGCAAGCATGTTAGCTCCGTCCGCTTGTGTGCACCCGTAATCCTGTGGACCGGGTTCGCCTTCGGAATTGGCTTTAACGAGAAAACCGCCGAAGTCGGGAATAAGAGAATAAATTTCCTTAACCTTGTCTTTCCACCATTGCCGAACCTGCGGGTCGAGTGGGTCGGCAGTTTTCAGCTTCCCAAGTTTTATCGGGGCGTCAAAGTTAGCGCAGACATAAATATTTATGCCATAAGGACGG
>JBEKLV010000260.1:0-4621 GCA_050008835.1 Bacteroidota bacterium
AGGCTGCCAGCTCCGGTAAAAGTTATTGAACCGGGACTAGTATTCGTAAAATCGCTTGAACCAGTTTGCATAATTCTACCGGTAGTTCCAGTAATTGTTCCGGCATTATTGACAATACCACTTACCGTAAGGGCAATAGCCGCGAGAGCCAATGTAGGACCGGAATTGACAGTAAGATTAGTGCAAGTAGAGGCACCACCAAGCGTCTTCGTTCCCGAAGCACCGGAAATCGTAAGGTTGTAGTATGCCGCCGATGTAGCAATCGTTTGTGTACCTGCCAAAGCATAGTTCACAGTTCCTGTATTGGCGGATATTGTTCCCCAAGGTAATGCAGCTGCAGTGCAATTGTATGTTCCCGTATTGAGATTGAGTGTGGTCGCAGTTGCAACTGTAAAACCGCCATCGTTAAACACGCTATTTGCAGTGACGTCTGCGATAGTAAGTGTAGTGATGGTTGGCGCCGCAACAGGGGTTACGCCAGCTGTGTTGTTGGACTTTACCGTATTGTAATTGTAACCAGCAATCGTCTGAGCTAACGAGCCATTGCAGTTTACTATGCCGGTTGATTTGGTAAATGTTCCGCCAGTTCCAAGGTTTCCCCCGATGTTGAGAGTGCCAGCTCCGGTAAATGTCAGCTGTGCTTGTGCAGCAGTTCCCGAAAATGTGATGTTGCCGGTGACATTGATTGTACCGGTGGAGACTGAGACTATACAGTTATGGGCAGCAGTAGCACTTCCAGGAATAGCAATGCTCGCTGCGCTTAATGTTCCTGTGAGTACTGAAATTGTGCTATTAACTGCCCCCGATGGGGCGTTCATTATAATAGCGCCGGAAACGGTGAGTGTAAACACACCGCCAAAAGTTATACCATTAGCTGTTGCGGCTGCATTAATAGTTAAACTATTGCACACAGCACCAGTAGCACTAATTGTAATAACGTTACCGGTAGCAATGATGACGTCATCCGCTGAAGTAGGAACTTGTGCTGGAGACCATGAAGCTGGGGCGTTCCAGTTACCAGTCGCCGCATTACTAGTGATCGTTGTTGCCGTCGCAGTCGATCCCAGCACAACAATGAGCACAATTATCGTCAGCAGAACGATCAGAATGGGCGATATGTGAGATTTCTGTCTCAAAGATGAACTAGCAATTATTTCTCAACAAAGAATTTTGTTCCATAACTTCTTTTATTATTACGCTGCAATAGCATTTTCCATTAAATAATTTGATTGTTCGCTTGCCAATACCTGAAGCAGTGCATTCTTCATCGACGATTTGGCGATGAAGCCATCAGCAAAATCCTGTGTGTTCCTTTGATAGAACTCGCTCGGATCCATTGAAAGGATAAATACTTTCGTGCCGGGCCAGCGATTTTTAATCGTCTTCGTTGCTTCGATGCCATTCTGCTTGGGCATATGAATGTCCATTAGAACGAGATCGGGTTGATATCGTTCTGCCTGTTCGATGGCTTCCTGCCCATCGACGGCTTCTCCTACTACTTCTATATCTTTTTGCGTTCGTAAAAACGCAATTAAGATCCGACGGAAACTGTCGTGATCATCGGCTAAGAGAACTTTTAATTTGTGCATTGTATTACTCCTTGTTATTGGTTTTTTATTTATGAATACATTCTATTTTATAGAAAATGGTATTGGGTTTAGCGGGGTCGGATGTTGAACCCCGAACGTTGCTTCAAGCGATGGTTTCAATGAGCTTTTGAGAATAAATCCATCCGCACGTGCATCAAGCGCTTGCTTACGATATATCGGATCGTCATGATTAGTAGTAATAAGTACTTTTGTCCCCGGCCAGCGCAGTTTGATAATCCGGGTTGCTTCCAATCCATTCATCAGAGGCATCGAGATGTCCATTAGAACAACATCAGGAAAAAATTTCTCCATTTTCTTAATTGCATCGTCGCCGTCTGTCGCTTCACCGACAACGGAAACATTCGGTAATCGATCAAGAAAATCATGGACGACCTTTCGAAAATCCCGGTGGTCGTCTGCGATAAGAACTTTAATTCTGTTCATATTTTTTACCCCTTAAAAATGAATATAGTCCTGTAATGACGGGGTTAATATAGCTTTTCAGTGATCGAGACGAATCGTTCAATCACCGTATTTTGAGGAATACAGGGATTACCGTAGGCATCTACGGTAAATACCGTAATTATATACCTGACGTTACCAGTCGGTAGCTAAAAACGGTATTAATTACGACATAGAAAGGATGTCGTGATTTAGAAGTGAAAAAATTTATTAGGGATGCTTTTCCCGGAGAGTATCCTGAGAAGTTGCTTCTTTTATCAGAGATTTTAGCGAATCTATCTCTCTCTGCGATTGCGTTTGCGTTGGCACTTTTGTTTGCGATGGGCTACACTCTTTTAAGAATGTAAAGAATGATATTAATACAGAACATATTGCAACAAAAAGCGTTATACGTGCTGTCGTTTTTTGAAAGGTATGAGTGCTTCTTACAGAGGAATTGGTATCAAGAACCGATTGATTCACTGCCTTTATTAATTTCTTTTCTTCTTCTTTTGCCAATTGTTCTTTTGCTTCTCTTTCTGCCTTACCAGCGTAACCACCGCTATTTACAAAATATTCTCCGTCTGGTGTTAGAACATACCTTTCTCCGACGGCACTTAGATATGGCGGTGAGTTATGGCATAGCGTATTTAGCGCGCTTGTTGATTCATTTAAATCCGCACCTTTTGCGCTACACCATTGGTATATGGAAAAGTTTTGCCGTAATTGCATCTTTGACAAACATAATTTTAAAATTTCATCGCAGAGTTCATGTTGTGTCATGGCAACGCACCCTTTCTTTGGGGGGCTTGTGCTAATTAACAAAGAAAATATTTACCGTTTCGGCAATTTGATTTCTTGTGGATTAACCCGAACGATCCGTCGTACAAACTCGTTGAAGGACATAGTTTGTTCTTCTATGGTTTCCTCGAAGATCATTTCGACCTTCGTTTTACGTCCACGCTTAATAAGGGGTTTATTTGTTGGTTTAGGTTTGTTCATATCAATCACTCAGTTTATGCAATTCCATCATGTGAATGCGAAGGCGAATTGTTGGCCAATCAATTTCAATAATTTCCGCCCATATATCGAAATCTGTACCACGAACTGCACTTTTGATTATTGGATATTCTTCAACATCAATATCGCTTATGATACGATTATTATCAAAGTAAACGGTAGTGATAGATTTGTTGGGATGTTTAACTACCCTCCCAAAACTACATTGTCGCCAATGGACGCACAAGCCTATAAATGTTCTTTCTATTCCATCCAGCAAATAGGGAGATCGTTGTTCATTAATCCTTACGGCTATATCGGCAGGCGTAGGATGTTCAAGAAATTTGGCCTTGTCTGTGATGGTCGGGAGTTTATTAGTAATGTTAGACAATTTTGTGTCTGGAGATTTTTTCTTAACCAATATATAAACAAACAGGATTATACATGAAAGAAACATCAGAAATATTAATGAGACAATGGCCAAATCTTTTATTTGCCATTGTGACGGCCTTTTATTCAGGATACTTATTAAGAGATCTCGTAACCAAATCCATAGACCAAGAAAATATGCACCGGTTCCACCAAATATCAATAAAAGCTGAACAACGGCACTTGCGTCGACAAGTGAGTGCCATATTATTTTTGGTGTGTATTTCAATATTTACCTTTATCCGCGTTTGTTTTCTTGGTGGATTTTAGATTTTTGCAATGAGAGTTTTGTATGTCAATCTTCCATCACATGCACCTAACAACAAACCGAATCTTTCGGAGTGATTATATTTACGAGAATTGTGCCGACGCTCAAATTTATTACAATCCTGAACGTTGTTTCTCTTTCTTTTTCATTGCATAGCGGACAAGATTGGCAGCGTCATGTATGTCAAGTTTCTGCATTATATTTGTCCGGTGCGTATCAACCGTTCTTGCGCTGATGAAGAGTCTTTCGGCAATCTGCGAGTTGTTTAATCCCTCCGCGATATAAAATAGGATTTCCCGTTCACGCTTGGTTAAAGGGATATCTTCATTGCTGAGGGGAAGTCCTTCCCGTACATCAGCCTTTCGCAGGTACGCGTTCACCATAATTTCCGAGACACGCGGACTAAAGAAGGTCTCTCCTTTTGCTACAGCACGAATAGCGGCAGCAAGGTCATCTTTCCCGCTATTTTTCAGCATGTATCCGCCGGCGCCGCATTTAAATATCTGATAGACATATTCTTCGTTGTCGTGCATCGTCAACACAAGAACCTTGGTGATGGGATTATTTTTTCGGATAAGCTTTGTTGCTTCAATCCCTGAAAGCTTCGGCATCGAGAGATCTATGATGACAATATCGGGTTGTAATTTCTTCGTCATCTCGACGGCTTCTTCACCATCGCCGGCTTCACCGACAATGACAAATTCTTTGTAAGGCTCTAATAATTTAATGAGGCCGCTGCGAACCATTGGATGATCATCAGCGAGAAGAATTCGTATTCTATTCATGATTATTTGATTTTATTAGTGGCACTTCGACTGTAATGAGTGTTCCATTGTTCAGCGTTGAATCAATTGTAAGCGCACCGCCGATCGAAGAAGCACGTTCGCGCATTCCC
>JBEKLV010000261.1:0-4586 GCA_050008835.1 Bacteroidota bacterium
GCATTGCTAGAACTTGCACTAAGGTTATTCTCATTTGGCGATGATTTGAGTCTCTTTATTTCTAGTTCGGATCCAAAGTACTACGAAATCAATCGACTTGTCGGGGAAAGATTCTTTAGCAAGTATAAATCTACAACACCGCTTTCCGAAAAATTTTTAAAAGAGAAGCCAGCCAATGGATTTCGAATTTTCGTTTTTGGGGAATCATCAGTACAAGGTTTTCCTTATGATGCGAATATTGCATTTACGAGAATTTTGCAACGCCGCCTTCAAAATATTTTCCCACACCGCAGCATCGAGGTCGTTAATCTCGGTCTGACTGCAGTCAATAGTTATACTCTCCTGGATTTTACTGATGAACTTTTACAACAAAAGCCAGATGCAGTCTTAATATATGCTGGGCACAATGAATACTATGGTGCTTTGGGTGTTGCCTCTATGGAAAATGGGTCAATTCCTCCGTGGCTTAAAAAGCTGCATTTGAAAATCATTCATATAAGGATATATCAATTATTTCAAAATGGTATTGGGAGCATTCATAAATTTATTCATCCAGCCACAGAAGATGAAGCCAAAGCAACAGTAATGGAAAAAATGGTTGGTAAGAATCTAATCCCGTATAATTCAAAAATGTATTTGGAAGGATTGGCACAATTCTCTGATAATATGGGTAATTTATTAGGAAAATTGAAAGAAGCACATGTACCTGTCATTATCAGCGATCTTGTAAGCAACATAAGAGATTCACCTCCTTTTCATTCATCACATTATGAAATTTATCCCGAAGCAGATTCTTTATTTTCCAATGCAAAACGACTTGATGCTGATCATTCGTTTGACAAAGCTAAAGATAAATATATATGGGCAAAGGATCTTGACCTCATTCGGTTCAGGGCATCGGAAGATATCAGCAAAATAATTGCAAAGCTTGCCGATTCGCTTGGTATGTATCATCTCTCGTTGAAATCACTTTTTGAACAATATTCTCCCCAAGGTATTATTGGAAATACCTTGATGACCGACCATCTTCATCCAAACGTTGATGGATATTTTTTAATGGCTGAAGGTTTTCTTAATGCGCTGAGAGACCATGGGATGATCGAAAATTATTGGGATTCTACTAGAATGAAGCCATGGACGTATTACAGGAACAACTGGGGATTTACCGAACTCGACAGTATGATCGCAGTTCTTCGCATAAAGCATTTGAAGGCAGGGTGGCCGTTTCAATCCGAGACTACAACAAACAATTTTCGCACTACGTACATGCCGCATGGAATAATAGATTCGTTAGCATTTGCTATTATAAAGTATATAGATGTAACCTCGATTAAGGTTCATAAAAAACTGGCGACATATTATGAATCGATTGGAGATTTCAAACGCGCCTCGAAGGAGTATTTATCGATGGCATATATTTCTCCATCAGACGTTTCATTTTATTATTATGCGGCCGATCTTGCATTTAAAGCAAAAGAGTACACCAATGCAATCCGATATTTACAAGAATCACCAAATGTTGATACGAGTTCTTTTGCCCAATTTACTCTTGCTTCAATTTATTATTCTCAAAAGAACAATAAAGAAGCTCTTGCTTGTATTGACCGACTGCAAAAAGTACACTCGGATAAAAATAATTATTTGCAGTTTCAGAAACTTAAATACAATGTACAAAAAGATTCAGGTCTTAGTTCCGATGCTGAAAAGACACTCACTGATATTAAAAATATAGATCCATCCTTTAACGAATCAGCCGGAGGAAAAAGTCTCGTCGTCCTCATCCCAAACAGAATTAAATCTTATTTAGAAAAAGCCGAGACATTGAGGAAAAATGGACAGTTGTCTGAAGCAGTAGCTGTTTTGAAAGAAGCTAATAACATCCATGAAATTTCCTACACCAATCTTCAAATTGGGAAATTGCTTTATTTACAAAAAGATATTGAAGCCATACACTACTTAGAGATAGCTCATAGAGAAATCAAGGACGATCCATCACTTATTTATTGTCTATCTGTTTTATATATAATAAAACCAGATCTTGCTAAAGCTAAGGAAACAATTGATGATTTTACAAGGCTCGTAGGGAAAAATCATCCACAGAGCAAACAATTGAAAACATTATTTGAGAAACGACTAAATAATGGAGTTTTGTAAATAGGCCGTTTGAAAACTTCTTCCATCACAAACAGCGAGAAATTATATTTGCCCGTTCAGGAGAACTTTGATTTAGGTTGGATTTCAACTTTGTTTGAATATTACTTCAACGACGGTATAGACGTACGGATTATTCTAGACGACAGACTATCAATGTTAAAAGTTGTTGAGTGGATTAGTTTTTCGTTATTAGAGAAAATACAATTGCAAAATAAATATTGCAATAAAAAAAGTAATCGTATGACACTAAAAAATATTTTTGTATTACTTCGTGTATTGATTATAATCATTACACTCACCAACTTGACCAGTGTAGCAGTATTCTCAAATGATACTTTAAGTGTTGATAAGCATGGTCAACTTAGCGTTAAAGGGAATAGGATAATAGATCAAAATGGCAATCCCGTCGCTTTGCACGGAATGAGTCTGTATTGGAGTCAGTATGGCGAGGGAGCACCATACTATAACTACAATTGTATTAAATGGCTGCGCGATAATTGGAATTGTACCGTTGTGCGGGCGGCAATGGGAGTAGCATCAGGAGGGTATCTTACCAATCCGGAAATCGAAAAGACCAAGATTAAAACTGTAATTGACGCATGTATTAATTTAGGAATTTATGTGATTGTTGACTGGCATGACGATAACGCACAAAACCACATATCTCAATCAATTTCTTTCTTTGAAGAAATTGCTGGTGAATACGGATACGCACCTAATCTCATCTATGAAATATATAATGAACCGCAACAAGTATCATGGACTACTGTCGTTAGACCCTATGCAGATTCTGTTATAAGACAAATTCGAGCTATCGATTCTATTAATCTTATTATTGTAGGCACACCTACCTGGTCGCAGGATGTCGACATAGCCTCCTATGATCCTCTTCCATACAATAATGTGGCATACACTCTTCATTTTTATGCTGCAACGCATAAACAGACATTAAGAAACAAAGCGACGACCGCACTAAATAATGGAATCGCACTATTTGTTACAGAATGGGGTACGTGTGAATCGAGTGGAACTGGAATACTGGATTCCGTTGAGGTTGGAAATTGGTCGAAGTTTATGAACGATAATATGCTGAGCTGGTGCAATTGGGCAATTGATGACAAGGTGGAGACATCAGCAGCGTTGATACCTGGCGCTAGTGCGACAGGTGGCTGGTCGGGATTTGATCTCACGAAATCTGGTGTAATTGTAAGAAAAATGATATTAGCTTGGCAAGATTCAACATTCACTAGTGTGGCACCAGCGAAAGAATTGCCGATGAATTATGAATTGCGCCAAAATTATCCTAATCCGTTTAATCCGTCAACAATAATCAGCTACTCATTGCCTGAGGAAGCCAAAGTAAAAATTGATATATACAATCTATTGGGGCAAAAAGTGGCTGCCTTAGTTGATCGAATTGAACTTGCAGGCAATCACTCGATTAGTTGGGATGCTCACAACTATTCCGGTGGAACATACTTCTACAGGATAATAGCCGAGGGGGAAAAGACATTCAAGAAAACACGGGCATTGATACTAATGCGATAAAGCTTGCATAATCTTTAATAAAGAATAAAAATGGAACATAAATGAAATACGGATATTTTGATGACAAGCAAAAAGAGTATGTGATAACCCGTCCCGATACACCTTTACCGTGGATCAATTACTTAGGTACCAGTGATTTTTTTGGAATCATTTCCAACACAGCAGGAGGATATTGCTTTTATCAAGATGCAAAACTTCGCCGTTTGACACGGTACCGATATAACAATATTCCCATGGATAGTAATGGACGATACCTCTATATCAAAGATGGAAATACAGTCTGGAATCCAATGTGGAAACCTATGCGCGTTCCGCTTGATAACTATGAATGTCGCCATGGTTTGGGATATACGAAGATAACCGGAAAAAAAAACGAATTGGAGGTTTCTTCATTATTTTTTATTCCTTTGGGTTCCAGAAATGAAATCTGGCATGTTCAGATAAAAAATAATTCAAAATCATCGAAGAAAATTCGATTGTGGAGCTTTACTGAATGGTGTCTCTGGGATGCTCTTGATGATATGACCAATTTCCAAAGAAATTATTCTACCGGACAGGTTGAGGTCGAAAATGGAACTATTTTCCATATTACAGAATACAGGGAGCGAAGAAATCATTATGCATATTTTTCTTCCAGTGAGGCTGTCTCCGGTTACGACAGCAGCCGTGATGCATTTGTTGGCGTGCATCAGGGATTGGATGCTCCGCAAGCTATACTGCAGGGAAGCTGCAAAAACAGTATTGCTTATGGATGGCTGCCTATCGGTGTTCATCAAATCGACCTGAAATTGAAACCGGGTGAAATAAAATGTATAAATTTTTTATTAGGATATGCAGAAAATCCACCCGAAAAGAAATTTCTTAAGAGTGGAAAAATCAGAAAA
>JBEKLV010000262.1:0-4529 GCA_050008835.1 Bacteroidota bacterium
CCACCGGTGACCATAACCCTCTCTTTGTCAAGATCCGGCTGCTGAGCAATCCAATCGATGAGAGTTCCAATATCTTTGACTGATTCTTCCCGCTTCATCCCGTTGTCTAGGTCGACAAATGTTTTACCATAACCAGAAGACCCTCTCACATTTGGATAAATGATTGAAATGCCCAACTCGTTTAAATAGTAATTTGAACGTCCAAGAAATACCGGTTGAGATTGGCCTTCAGGTCCTCCGTGAATATTTATTATTACTGGTCGTTTACCGATAAATTTAGAGGATGCCTTATATAGATATCCGGAGATTATCTTGCCATCAAATGATTTCCAAGAAATAAGTTGAGGTTCTTGAAAAGTAGATATATCCATACCCCCCAATTCACTTTCAGTCCATCGAATGAGTTCTTTCGTCGTAGTATTAAATTCAAATACATCGGCTGATGCATTAAAATTCATGAAGGTAATTCCTAGAGATTTAGAATCGGCAAACCAAATAATTCCATCTATTACTCCGGTTGGTATGTTTGGTACACCTAAATATTCATTTGTTGTTGTTGAAAGTATATATAGTTTTGATAAGCCATTTTCATTTGTCACAAATGCTAATTGCAAGCCATCCCTCGATAAATCTGCATCTTCAACATCCCAGGGTATTGGCGAAGAGATGTACTTTAATTTCTTAGTTGAAAAATCATAAAAGGCAAGACGATTAAATTCACTTTCCTTATTTGTAATTAAGTAAATGCCCTTACCATCTTTCGAGTAAGAAATGCCATGGAATGTGGTTCGCTCATCCTTTTCAGGTAGTATTCTAGTTTTATTGCCAGTTAAGCTGTCCACCTGAAATAATCGAGATTCATTAACAGAGATACCCTCTTCAATGAGGAGTTTCGAATCGTCAGGCGACCAATCCACGACCGCCCAACCACCGCCTGTGTTTTCAACGAGTTTTTTGTCAGATATTGGATCTAATGGATTCAGAATATAAATATCTCTATCCTGTCCATTTCTCTTTGTAGATCCGTAAGCTATTTTATCGCCATGATGACTCCATTTGATGCCACCATTCTGTGACCTTCTCCCATCAGTGAGGAGAGTTATTTTTTTATTTGACAAATCGTATCTATAAATTTGGGTGAACTCATTTCCTCCAATGTCTTTTAAAAAGAGGAAATACTCTCCTTTCAATGGTTCAAATATGGCTGAATTAATTGGTTCATCGAAAAAAGTAATTTGCTTACGATCACCACCTGGCATCTTTACATAATGGAGCTGAGTGCTATTAGCAAAACGTGTGTAGATAAGCATTTCTTTTTTTGTTGGATGCCATGCAACCAAAGAAGCTGAACGTGATTCTGTATAATTCTTTACATCGCTTATATACGAAGAGGGTAACACCGGGATATTTTCGATTACTAAATTATCGGTCACCGGAATAGTCTGCTGTTGTGCAAACAGCTCGTACGATAGTAAGGATATGAAGAATATAAATATTATGTGTTTCATATTTATCCTTAGATTTAATGTTTCAAATAATAAATTTTTTATTTGTATGACTTGCAATTTCAACAAAAGCGCAAGCGGGCTAACGGATCGCGGTTAAGTCCCGATTTGATCTTCGATCAAATCGAGGATCCCGTACAGTCCGTCTCGACTCGGTCGAGACGAGACCTCGATGAAGTCGGGCGGGACTTTACCTTCCCGCCCGAACGACTGTTCAGTCGGACGGGTTGGCGGGAAGCGCTTGGTTAAGTTGCGTTTTGCCGAAGGCGTTTCTCAACTATTCTTTTTCTTTTTCCGCCAAGATTATTTTTGCTGCTTTCAAATCGATTTTCGCTTTGTGTCCATGTTTTTCGAGTAAATATAAAAGATTAGCGCCATTCATCAGGGTCAAAGGTTTACCTTTTGCAAACTCGTAAGCATCTGGTCCGTAATCTGCAGTTGTAACAAGAATACCTTTAGTGGCTCCCTCATTCATGACGGTTCCAAATAAATCACGAACTGCTGACACACCAACTGTATTAGTATAACGTTTTGCCTGAATTACTATTTTTCCACCTCTGATTGGGTCTGGGTCAAAGGCAACAGCATCTACGCCGCCATCTCGACTCGCCTGCGTAACTTTGACCTCACCGCCTGACTGCGCGAATTCTTTCTCAAAGACTTCTCTAATTAAATGTTCAAAGTCTTCCCAATCCATTGCAGCAAGATTCATGGATTCGTCAAGTCCATCTGCAACCTCGTAGGATGAAATGAAGCGCTTGTCTTCACGACTTATGGTTAGTACTGGTGCAATTGGCGTTAAGTTATGCAATTTTGAACTACCAATGCCTTTTAGGTTTTTAAAACATAACTTTGGGTCAACACTTGACAAATTGATGGCGAGAAATTCAGCGCGATTTGCCTGCATAGAAATAATGCAGGCGTTAACCTTTTTTCCTGTCGCCTTATCAATTGACTCAACCCAGCCATTAAAAACTATGGATTCCAGAACTTCGATAACATCAGCTTTATACAGTTCATGAATAGTGCGAAGCGAGGTTTGATAAATTAAGCTATCATAAAGTTTGTTAATTGTTGATTCAGGGAGATAGGTTTCGACAAGTTCTTCTCTTGACTGGACATACTTAACTTCCTTAATATTCGGCATCTCATCGATAGAAGGCAGAGAGAATTCAAGGATAAGAATTTTTGTGTCGGGATTGTAATCAAGGTCATATTTTTGAGGAAAGAAATCGGGATACACAGAATTGGAAAGGACAGACTCGCAATAGCTAATTATCGCTTTTAAATCTTTCTTAAAATACTTTTCTTTTTTCTTTTCGAGCGATTCATTTTTCTTTATCTGCTTGTCAATGAATTTCTGTTTTTCTATTTGCCAGAGTTCAGATTGACTTTGATATTCCTTCTCAGCATCAGCATTTTTCTTTAGGGTTTCCTCTCGCTTCTGTTCCCAACGTTTATAATCTTTTTTGAATAGCTCTTTTGCAGTTAATATTTTTTGTTCTTTGCGTGAGGAAAATATCTTATCAAGAAGCCCAAAATCAGGCTGGTACAACATTGAGGATTCCTTTGGAGGACCTGGAATGGTCTCAGGTTGAGGCTTGCAGGGAGTAGGTTGACTAAAAGTTGAAATGTCTTTTAACGATTCCCATTTGATAGTCGAATCGACTTTGAGACCGCTATGTAGGATGTTTTCTAATTGTTCAATAGACTCAACGGCTTCTTTTGTTTGTTCCTGCGCGTCTTCTAGCATAGACTGTTTATCTGAGATTCTTTGTTCTCTTTCAACTTTCTTTTGCCATATTTCATCCCAAGCGGCTCTCTGTGCCGCGGCTTTTTGTTCAACAACGTATTGATCTGTTCCTCGAATCAACCGATACTTGTTTAGTCCGCTATGTCGAACTTCTATCTGCCACATAAATATTTTCCCTGTTTAAAATTATTTGTCTTTCAAAACGCAACCTACGGATGGCTGACACTTATTTATAATTAGTATCACGCTTAGCTTGATTCATTCTTCTGGACAAGCCGAGCTTGAGTTGCTAGTTAGGTAGTCACATAGTTTATAGACGATCTATATTTTACTCTTAATAGTTCTTAAATCAACGAGCATTGATTGACCAAGTTCAGTCAAAGACCAAAACAAAGCCATACCACCTTGGACAGTCTTTGAATACTCAACATTAACAAGACCATGCGCCATAAGCTGAATTTTAATAGTTTGAAATTCCTGATCATCCAGAGTCATTGTGTCGGGAGATATTTTCATAATTCTTTTAATTGAGTCTATTAATTTTTCCTTAACGCTATGGTCATTAGGATGTTCTAGTAAATAAGGAGCAATTAGGGCGAATATGTCAGACCATGTCAAGGTATGGTTCCAAGAACTAGAACCATAACGACCCTTCCAAGTAGTGCCACTAAGCGTCACACTATCATTTAGTTTTGCAAGGTTTTCGATGGCAGGTTTGGGAGTTTTTATTGCCGAGATAGCAATTTTTTCAAGTTCTTGGTTTTGTTTACGAAGTTCGTTCAACTCTCCAAGAAGATCTGCGTTAGCTACTTGATTGGCTCTGACCCAACCAATTGCTGGATATGTTTTTATAGTTTTACTAAGACTTAGTGCAACAAGACCAGGCAACTCAGCTGCCACAGACCACATTTTTACTAATCTTCCTTTAGAAACTTTTTCACGAAAAGTAGCTAATCGAGCGCGCAATTCAGGGTCAATATCGGACTTGCCGACAGGAATATCATCTGGTTTTTCGTGAATAAAAGCGAGCACCTTCAGGCCAATATCGATTGCATAGTCATACTCTTTTTCGGTATAGCTTATTCCTTCAGCTGTCGTTGAACCATATCTCCCGCCAATAATAAGTATATAATAGTCGCAATCATTTATTATATGTTTTATGAAAGCCCATTGTTCTTCATCAGCAGCAGGAAACAATTCCATACCTGCGGGAATACAATCCATTTCCATGAGTGCCTGAATTACACGCCTTCGCTCTTCTTTGAGATCAG
>JBEKLV010000263.1:0-4441 GCA_050008835.1 Bacteroidota bacterium
GAACAATGAGAAAGTTTAACAATCGCCCAACAACGGTGCTTAAACCGTAAATGGCAGTCTCTTTTCCTAGGCGGAGAATTTTATCGAGCATAATTTTTATTAGAAGGGAAACAACTATGATGTGTAAGAGCAGTAAGTAAATATTCAGCAATAGACATCAATTTTGTCCTACCGAGTCTCCAGGCGTATTTAGTGCCTTCTCCATAATTTGCATGAAATATGATGGCGGTCGAGTTGGTTTGCCTGTGGCAACATTTATAAAACTATGAACGGTGTACCCTTCTGCAAGCGGTTCTTCCTCGTGATTCCGAAATACTTGATAATCAATTTTAAGTGTCGCTTTAGGCAATTCTGAAACAATAGCTTCTATAGAAAGTAGATCGTCGTAGCGGGCAGGTTTTCGATATTTTGCAAATGCTTCAATTACAGGCAGATGAATACCGCGGGTTTCAAGTTCCGAATAAGGTAATCCAAGTGAACGAATCAACGCCGCGCGTCCTACTTCAAAATATTCGAGATATTTTCCGTGATAGACGACTTTCATTTGATCCGTATCTGCATACCGAACACGGATTTGCGTGGTGTGTTTTATCATTTACAGATTATTTCAATAGTTACTATCGGTTTCTTCACCGTTCTTTCCATGCTCCCATCTTCGAAAACTTTTCGATACGAAGGTGAACGAGTCGATCCGGTTTTATCTTTTGCAGTACTTTCAGCTCTTCCAGCAGTGTGCTTTTCAGCGTCTCCGCCATGAGCTTTGGATTACGATGCGCACCGCCTTTCGGTTCTGGAATAATTCGATCAATGATCCCTTGTTCTAATAAATCAGGCGCCGTTAGTTTTAGTGCTTCAGCCGCCTGCTCTTTATATTCCCAACTCCGCCAAAGAATGCTTGAACAGGACTCCGGAGAAATAACAGAATACCATGCGTTTTCAAACATCAACACTCGATCGCCTACACCGATGCCCAGTGCGCCACCTGAAGCTCCTTCGCCAATAACGACGATAATAATTGGCACAGGAAGATGCGACATCTCGAACATATTGCGTGCAATCGCTTCACCCTGACCGCGCTCTTCAGCACCAATTCCTGGATACGCTCCTGGTGTATCAAGCAAAGTTATAATTGGCCTGCCAAACTTAGCCGCAAGTTGCATCAAACGAAGCGCTTTACGATATCCTTCTGGATTAGGCATGCCAAAATTTCGGTAAATGTTTGAGCGTGTATCTCTTCCTTTTTGATGTCCAACAATAAGTACCGTTTCTGTGCCAATCTTGCAAAAGCCGGCGACAATCGCTTTATCATCGCCGAATCGACGATCGCCATGCAGTTCAACAAAATTTTCCGTCATTAGCTGGATATAATCCAAAGTATATGGACGATCCGGATGCCGGGCAAGCTGAACTCTCTGCCATCGCGTCAAGTTACTATAGACGTTCATACGAAGCTGATCCACTTTCTGTTCGAGTGTCGCAATTTCATCGGCAATATCAAGGTTGTCGGCGTAATTGCGCATCTCCATAATTTTTTGTTCAAGCTCAAGAATTGGACGTTCAAAATCCAGTATAACTTTTGCCATAGAGAAAATCTCCTTGTCACGCTTTTATTTTCCTTTTGCGTTCTTTCGCATTGTGCGGTATTGCAGCCATGTCTTGATAAGAATTTCAAGATCAAGCAGTACGCTCTGGTTGCGCGCATAATACAGATCATATTGTGTAAGTTCATCGTCCGATAATGCACGGTCTTGCTGAAGTTGTACCAAACCGCTTAAGCCCGGCTTACCAAGAAAAAGAACATCCTCAATCTGCTTCGGTTTTCGCGATTCAATCGCGGGTGTACCAACAAGACTCATTGTTCCATTGAATACACGTGGCAATCCGGCAAGAAATCCATTTTGTCTCTTTTTCGTCATTGCTGACGACAATTGAAAAATAGGATAAACAGTTATCAAGAGCAATGCAGAAAGTACGATATCAAACATTCGTTTTGTGAATAGATGGGTCGGCTTGTCAATGTTGTACGTAATTTGTACCAATGGTATATCATCGAGACTATCCACACTTGCTTTCCCAACAATTACTTCCATCGTCGTTGGAACAAGATGAAAGTTCACGACTTGCTCACGGCTCCTGCTGATTACCGAAAGAATTTGCGCATAACTGAGTGCCGTCGGTGAAAATATCACATCGCTGATCTTCTGTTCTTTGACTATCTTTCCAACGTTATCAATACTGCCGACAACTGGGACGCCATTCAACATCTCACCAATCTGTTCATGTGTAGTCCCGACAAATCCTACAATCTCGTATCCTTCTCCAATCCTTGCCCGCAATTTTTGTTGCAGTCCAATAGCATCCATATCCGTACCCACGATCAACGTGCGTTTACCGAATAGCGTTCCTCTTCCATATGCCGTCGTTTTTCTGACTAGTCGAAATACTAATCGCCATCCTGGAATAAAAACCATCGATAGAACTCCTGAAATGGCGACAATCATTCTGCTAAAGGCATAGTTCTTAAAAAAAGCTGTCAAAGCAGAGATGAAAACATAAGCGAGAAAAATAGCACTGATGGATCGTGAGATAGACATGCGCCGCTGCGTATATACTCCAGCGACGTACAAACAACTCACAACAATGATAGCTGGGATAGTGAAAACTATTGAATAGGCGTAAGCAGGATATTTGAAGAGTGATCCCCGCCAAAGTTCTTCTGCTATAAGGAGACTTATTGTCACTGCGATAAAATCGAAAATAGCGATCTTCAAAGGTCGCAACGCTGAAGTTATGAATGCAGCAAATGAAACTGTACCAATGGATAAACGTAAAATAATCTTGAAAAGTCTTGAAGATTGAAAATGTTTCTCGACGAAAAGATGCATTGCATCGTAGAATGTACGGATTTCGTCTAAACTGCTTCGCCGCGTACTCTCGCCTTTGTAATGAATAATCTGTGTAGAATGAACATAGAATATTCGCCAGCCGGCTTGACGAATACGGTAACACCAATCAAGATCCTCGCCATACATAAAGTAACTTTCATCCAGACCGCCAACTTGCTCGAATATTTCTTTTCGCACCATCATAAACGAACCGCTCACAGCATCAACCGGATAAGTTTCTTCCGTGCTTAAATATGTTAGATTATATTTTCCAAATAACTTGGTTTTCGGAAAGATTCTACTGAGCCCGAAAATTTTTGCGAATGCAACCCACGGTGTCGGGAAACCGCGGCGGCACGCAGGTTGAAAACTCCCGTCGGGATTCAAAATCTTGCATCCCGCAAGTCCGACCTCTGGATGATTCTGAAGGAACTCAACCATCACACGGATGGTGTCTTCCTGCACAATTGTATCGGGATTGATTAGGAGAAGGAATTTACCGCGTGCTTTCTTGAGCGCAATATTGTTTGCCTTGGCAAAACCAAGATTGGCATTATTGGCAATTAGTTGGACACGGGGAAACCGCCGCCGCACCATCTCTGCACTGCCATCATCGGAAGCATTGTCGATAACAAATATTTCCGAATGGATTCCCTTTAACGCTTTCTGAATGGACAGTAACGATTGATGCAGAAAATCGCGAACGTTGTAGTTAACGATAATGACCGAAACATCAGGCACTGCTTGTCTACGCGCGCCAGTCATGCCTTTAGCGACTCTCTTTTGAAAACAAACCCCTGAATTTCAACTTCCACACCATCCAGGCTGCTTCATAGATAATATGTTTCGACATTTTTGAGACACCTTCGCGTCTATCGGTAAACACTATAGGCACTTCGCACACGCGGAAACCATGTTTCCATGCAAGATAATTTGTTTCAATTTGGAAACTGTAGCCGTTCGATTTGATCAAGTCAAGGTCGAAACTTTCCAACACAGCACGGCGGTAACATTTGAAACCCGCCGTCGCATCTTTGACTGGCAAACCGGTGATGATTCGTGTATACAGGTTTGCAGAATAACTTAAAACCAATCGCCGCAACGGCCAGTTCACTACGTTAACGCCTGATATATACCGCGAACCGATAACCAGATCATATTCCTCTGCCTTTGCTAAAAGTTTCATCAACATTTTGGGATCATGCGAGAAATCGGCATCCATCTCAAATACAAAATCGAATCCATGCGATAGTGCATATTTGAATCCTGCCACGTACGCCGTGCCCAGCCCCTGTTTGTTCGGACGTTCAATTAGATGAATGCGCGAATTAGTCTTTTGCATTTCTTTTACCAAATTCGCTGTTCCATCCGGCGAGTTATCATCAACAATCAATATATTGAATCCTTCATCCTGTGCCAGCACTTCAGGGATGATCTTAGACACATTGTCCGCTTCATTATAAGTCGGAATAATAATAAGAGAATGTTTCATATAATTTCCAAATTATTTATTCATTGCTTCTAGTATTGATTGGACGATAAATTTTTGTTGTTCG
>JBEKLV010000264.1:0-4319 GCA_050008835.1 Bacteroidota bacterium
GCGAAGAGCATAGAGAGATTATGCTGGTAACAGGGAAATGTATAAAGGCGCTCGAAAACATCTCGAAACCACAGGGATTCAACTTCGGTGCAAATATAGGAAGAATTGCCGGTGCAGGAATTGATAAGCACATGCATTTCCACCTTGTTCCGCGTTGGAATGGAGACACGAATTTCATGCCAGCCATTGCAGAAACAAAAGTAGTTTCTGAAGAAATAGGCAGAACGTGGAAGATGTTGAGAAAAGAATTTAAAGGTATCAAATAAATAGAAGCCATATCAAAAAAATCTACAAAAATGTTACCCTGAGCGTTCATCTGAGCTCACACCGAAGGCTTGTCGAAAGATGATTAAGAGGGAGAAAATTAGTCTTCGATAGCTTGGTCGGCTGGCTATAGGTGAACTCAGATTTACTAAGTTAGTGCTTTGGAGGTAGCTCCTTCTTGTAACATCGGGGAGCTCGAAGAGGGATTCATTTCGCTATATTCTGTAAGACGGAACCATTCAACCACTGGGCAAAATAGTAGAATCCCTGCCTGCGGTAGGCAGGCGATCTTACAATCGGACAATTTTATTGTCATAAAAAAAAATAAAAATCACGCGTTTGCGTGATTGCGAATTAATTATGCAAATAATACATTACAACAGCATTTAGATACCATTAACGCCACACTACTAAAAATCCTTGTGAGAGCTCTATAATTCAGGGTGAAAAACCTGAATAAACTGTTTGATTAAGTGCATAATCTATTTTCATAGGCATCATAATAGACTCATACATCGAATTGCTCGTTTGTGCAGATTTATATTTACGCAGCATTCTCAAAAAATAATTATGGATAATGAGCCATTAGTACACACTTAATCATTATAATTTCTAAAGGAGAGTATTTCAAAATATAATTTAAAAAGGAGGACATTATGGAATCACTACCAGGTGTAATTGAAAATTTCATCATAAAATGCTTCAATTCCTTCTCACTTATAAGTCTCTTTTCTTTCCAACAGCTCACAACACAAATCCGGTCAGCTGATCATAATGATTCTACGAAGAGATCCCAAAGGAAAATCTGTACACAAGCAGGTCTGAGAGCAATATTCCTCTTTGTGGTTATTGGCACGACAGCGTTAGGGCAGACACAAGTATTCTTAGATAATTTCAATAGAGCTACTATCATATCGGGAGCACCAACGACATATTCCATCACAGTAACGGCTGGCGATGGTGATACAAGCATAAATACTGGTTCCTTTCTAGAACTTACTAATGATGCTTCAGCGACTGCTAATGGCGATGGGATAGTCTATGTTTCTGGATTAACCCAAGACTTCTTAGGTACTTATAACCAAACGCTTCATTCGAACACATGTATTATAGAATGGACATTCAATTTTAAATACAACAGAACAACTAATCCATCAGGTCTAGCTGCAGGCAGTTTTGGCACTGCAATTATTTTAGCGACTTCAAATGGAGTTTTTGCCGGCACAGACGCTGGTAATGGATATGCAATTGTGTATGGCAATTCGGGAACACCAGATCCAATTCGTTTAGTGAGATTTACGGGAGGACTTACCGGCACTATTACAAATATTATTAACTCTGGGATCAATGATATCAGCGCTGTAAATAACTTTGCTAGTGTCCGCGTCAGATACGAACCCCAGGGAGACAATTGGTCGCTGTTCATTCGTGATGATGGTAGTACAAATTGGTCGAATCCATCAACAGGGATTACAAATCAAAAAGGTTCGACGACTTTTGACAATACATTTACCTCTATACCATTAACGCACTTTGGTTTTTATTGGTCATATGCAACTACTGCCGCTCAAACATGTCAATTTGATAATTTCAGAGTTACGGTGGCTCCAACTATCACTGTCAGCACTACATTACTTCCTACATTCGGAACTATATTTGTTGGCAATTCTTCGAGTTCTCAGAATTTTACTATCAGTGGATCGAACCTCACTGGGAATATTGTAATTACTCCTCCCGTAAGTTTTGAAATAAGAACAGGTACGAATCCATTTTCCACCAATCCCATAACCCTTTCCCAAACAAGTGGCACTGTTGAGAACACCACCATTGATGTACGCTTCAGTCCTTGTAGTATCGGATCCTTTTCAGGAAGCATTACGTGCGCGAGCACGGGCGCAATCACAAAAAATATCACTGTTAGCAGTGTTGGAGCTGCTACGGGATTAGACTTATACATAACAAGGGATTCTTCCTTTGCAGATGATGATCACGCAGTCTTGTTTCCACACGTTGGAATGGGAGGGGGAACTATTTATAGTGCGGATGATTGGACTTACAATTCTCCCAAATTGACATTCTATGTAGTGCCGACAGGATCGCAATCTATTGGCGTCTCTGAATTTGAAATCAACTGGGATACTACAAAAGCAACCCTCACAGTAACCAACGGAAATATGTTCGACTTCTTTGCGGTTCAAGATATTTCTGCAGGAAAGAAAAGGATTAATACTGGTGCTAGCGCCAATATTAATGAATCGCTATCACTAGGAAAATATTTAGTGAAATTAGATTTTAATATCGTCAAGCCGGGCTTGAATGAAATCACACTTACAGGCATCGACTTCCGATATTTTGTTGGCGAAGAACAACAGAACATCCAGGTAACAGCACACTCCGGAATGATAAAGTTCTTTCTTGGCGATTTTGCATCGCCAACTGCAATAACGACAACTGGAGATGGCAAGATCAACTTCGAGGATCTTGTTCAATTTGCCTTAGCCTACTTTAGTGAATCTGACAGACAACCTGCAGGTTACAAAGCAAAGTTCGATATCGGGCCTACAAATTCCACCGGAAGTTACTTTGCATTACCCAAGCCGGATGGGCAGATTCAATTTGAAGACCTTGCTATCTTTTCTATCGGATACGGAAAAACCGCTACCCTCCAATTGCCAAAAGAAAATACAACTCCTGTATTAGTTAGTGCCCAAGCCCCATTAGTAAAAAAGGATGGTTTTGTCACTGTTCCTTTGGCAATTTCTGGTAATATAAAAGATGTTCGTGCGTTATCGATCTCCTTAACCTATCCATTACCCTCGCTGGAATATATGGGTTGTGAAAAGAGTGGCGAGCTAAATCAGGATTATTGCTTTATGGCAGGAAAAGCGAAGGACAATGTGGTAACACTCGATGCCGCAGTTATTGGTATTGAGCACGATGGTCTATCAAAAGAAGGGACATTCGCTTACGTGAACTTCAAGCAGCGTAATCAATCAAAGACCTATTATATAAACATCCAATCTGCAAAAGCACGGGATAGCAATAATCATGATTTGCAAATTCTTATAAGTCCAAATGAGATTCTGACATCTGAAGTACCTTCTGCATTCGCATTGTCTCAAAATTATCCAAATCCTTTCAATCCATCAACAGTGATCGAATATCAGTTACCTGGTTTAAGGACACAATACATCGTGTCCCTGAAAGTCTATGATTTTCTTGGTCGCGAAGTTGCGATACTACTAAATAAACAGCAGGAGGCCGGTTATTATCGAGTTGAATGGAATGGAAAGAATATACAGCAGCAGCCGGTATCGTCGGGCATTTATTTCTATCAGATATGTGCAGTTGATCCTTCATCGACCTCAGGCAACTGTTTTGTCAACGTCAGGAAAATGTTATTACTGAAATAGTACTATGGACTAGTCGTGTGAAGGCATTTAAAAATTATTTATTCCTTTATATTGTCATCTTACCTAAGTGGGTTTCTATTGGTAGTTACGCACTGGGACAAACACAGACAATGGTAAGTGTTTCACCATCGTCAATGACAGTGCAACCCTCCTTTACAACTGCAATTGAGGTAAGAGTAAATAACGTTGAAAATCTTTTTGCAGCAAGTGTGACATTAGCTTTCGATAGTACAATTCTGCACTATAGTAGTGTAATTGGCGGTTCGTTCCTGAGAAAAAACGACATAAATTCTGTATTTCTTGGCGTCGTGCCACAGCCGCCGCTTCCCACAGCACCCAACAGGGTTACTGTCGACCAGGCAATTCAGGGTGGTGGAACTGTAAGCGGTTCTGGTATCCTTTTTACTGTACTATTTACAGCATTACGATCTGGTTCATGCCCCATTATAATCGCTTCAAGTGATTTTCGAAATGGATTAAACACATCTATTCCGACGCAAACCATCTCAGGAAAGGTTATTGTTAACCAATCGCCTTTGATTACCTCGTCTCCAGTCCTTACGGCACTTACCAATCAATCATATCAATATCAAGTACAAGGGAGAGATCCTGATGGCGATACCTTAAGTTATAGTTTGATTG
>JBEKLV010000265.1:0-4309 GCA_050008835.1 Bacteroidota bacterium
CAGACACTTTTTTGTACTGTATCCCCCTCATCAAATTTTTCTATCGCTGTAGGTGCTTCTGCAACAATTCTTACATCCAATGTAAGAGAACCAAATTGGCTGAAACAAACGAGTTTTACGCGCAACACGATTGTTGCGGCAACGTTTGCTAATGCGAAGTTTGGCATTGCAGTTGGGGCTCAACAAACTATTATTCGCACAACGGATGGCGCGGTCACTTGGAATGCTGTGACGCCTGTGTTGGAAAAACCAGTCGCACTGGCAAGGATAACAGCATTACCCGATAGATTTCCAAAAAAGGATATTGCTATAGCAGTAGGAACGAATGGTTTGATTCTCCAATCTAAAGATTTCGGTGCGACATGGGCAAAAATAGTCGGCACAAGCGAGAACACACTCATGTCAATCTCTACTATAGACCAAACGAATCTCGTGGCTGTTGGAAACGGCGGCGTTATTCTCCACTCGAGCGACGCTGGAGCGACTTGGGTAACTCAGTCGAGTACAACTACTAGACCATTATTCCGAGCATGCTTCACAAGCAGCGATACCGGAATAGTAGTTGGTGATTTTGGCATTATGCTGAAAACAATGAACGGAGGTACGACCTGGATTAGACAGCCATCGGTTACGGTCAATCATCTGCGCGATATTGCATTCATTGACAATAAAACTGGTGTTTCCGTCGGAGCAATGGGAACAATTATTAGTACTATCGATGGCGGAGTGACATGGACATTGCAGGAAAGTGGAACAGTAAGCTGGCTAAATTCTACAGTGCTTCTTTCTAAATCCACATTCATCGTCGTTGGCGCAGACGGAATAATTTTACGATCTATAGACAAAGGCAAAACGTGGATATCACAAGTTAGCGGAACGACAAAAGAATTATTGAACGCTTTCTGTGTCGACTCAACTAATGTGTTTGTCGTTGGAACAGAAGGAACAATTTTACGCACTCAGGATGGCGGAATTAAGTGGACTGAGATTGGAAATCAATCTTCCAGCGACTTACATTCAATTCAATTCTTCGATGAAAAACGAGGTGTCATTATCGGAGCTGGAGGAACAATTCTGAGAACGACAAATAACGGAACCACTTGGACGAAGGTGGAAACGGATTTCCCGTTATCGCTTTTTAGTTTAACAATCAATTGAAATCGAAGTATCATTTACCTTTCATCTTCCCTAATATCTTTTCAGGATTTTTAGCACTGTTTCCATATCTTTAGGCATTGGTGCATCTATTAATATCTTCTCGCCTGTCGCTGGATGAATGAAAGAAAGAGAAAAAGCGTGAAGAGCTGTCCGCGCTAAAAGCGGCTTCTCTTCTCCATTCGATTTGTAATTTCGTTTAATGCTCGAAAGAAAAAACGAGCCACTGTTGCTATATAAAGGATCGGCAAGAATCGGTAATCCGATGGCGCTCAAGTGAATGCGAATTTGGTGTGTGCGCCCTGTATGCGGCTTTGCCTCGATGAACGCGTAGCCTTTAAATTTTTCAATAACCTTATAATCTGTAATCGCTTCTTTTCCGTTTTTCTTATCAATCTTCATCTTTCTCACACCGTGCTCATTCTCTGTTATCTGCAAATCGATGCAACCACTATCAGCATTTGGCGATCCGACAACAATTGCCCGATATGTTTTTTCCACTTGCCGCATTTCAAATGCAGTATTGAGAAGCGCATGCGCTTCGGCAGTCTTGGCAAAGAGCACCACACCGCTTGTCTCTCTATCAATTCTGTGCACAACAAAAATAGTTCCGAATGTTTCCTTCAATAATTCATATAGATTGATTAATTTCCTATCGAACCGATCTGGCAGCACTAATAATCCGGCAGGTTTGTTGATAACAATAACGGTATCGTCTTCCAGTAGGATACCACCGCCATTCTTCTTGAGAATATTTTCAAGCTTCCGTCGCATAAAGATTTATTTTCAATGTAGAACCGCATTTGTTGAAAAACAAGCGATTGGAGAAATTGATTGTCAATAGAAATTGATTTACATTCGTTTCAATACTTGTTGGGAAAGATCAGGAATAGGACTATGGATAAAGACCTCCAATCAATTCAGGAAGCGCGCGATCTTCTCGCCCGCGCCAAAGAAGCACAGCTTGCGTTTAAGAGTTTCACACAAGAAAAAGTTGACAAGGTTGTCAAAGCAATGGCTGACGCAGGTTTCAGTGCAGCGGAGAAACTTGCAAAAATGGCGGCAGAGGAAACTGGCTTCGGTAAAGCGTCAGACAAAAAACTTAAGAACGAATTTGCTACTCGACGGGTGTGGGAATCAATCAAAGACCTCAAGACCGTCGGTGTTATTAACGATGATAAGGAGAAACGGATAATTGAAATCGGAGAGCCGATGGGCGTGGTTGCAGCGCTTATTCCTTCCACCAATCCAACATCGACTATGATGTTCAAGTCCATCATTACAATCAAAGGGCGCAATGCTCTTGTTGCAAGTCCGCACCCAAAATCAGTTAACTGTACACTCGAAGCCGCACGCACCCTCACACAAGCAGCGGAATCAGCAGGCGCCCCAAAGGGATTGATAAATTGCATGTCAATTCCGACAAACGAAGGCACCAGTGAATTAATGAAGAACAAACTTACTGCAATTATTCTCGCCACAGGTTCGAGTGCGATGGTAAAAGCAGCATACAGTGCCGGCAAACCGGCATACGGTGTAGGACCTGGAAACGTGCCATCATTCATAGAACGCACAGCAAATGTTAAGAAAGCCGTTGCCGATATCATTTTCGGAAAATCATTCGATTGGGGCGTGCTTTGTTCTACTGAATCTGCAGTAATTCTCGATGCTCCAATTAAGAAATTAGCGGTTGAAGAGTTCAAGCGGCGCGGAGCTTACTTTGCTTCCCCAGAAGAAAAAGAACGATTATCTAGATTGATGTTTGACCCGCGTGGTGCTTTGAATTCGGAGGTTGTCGGCAAGTCTCCAAAGTTCATTGCGGAAAAAGCCGGCTTCGATGTTCCGAACGACACGACTTGTATCATCGCAGAAATACCAGCGGTTGGCAAAGAATATCCGCTATCGCGTGAGAAGCTTTCACCTGTCCTTGCGATGTTCACTGTGGATGGCTGGTTAGAAGGATGTCATCGCTGCATCGAGATTCTGGAATTCGGCGGCATAGGCCACTCGATGGTGATTCACTCCAGCGATTCAGAAATTATTTTAAAATTCGGATTAGAGAAACCGGCATTTAGAATTCTCGTGAACACCACTTCTTCGCTCGGTGCGATCGGTTATACAAATGAATTGATGCCATCTCTCACGCTCGGTCCTGGCACTTGGGGTGGATCCATCGTTTCCGAAAATGTGTCTGCAAAACATTTGATAAACATCAAGCGACTGACATTTGAAACTCGTCCTATCAACCCGCCGGAGAAATTCGGTGGACAACCCGCAGAAGAAGTCCACAAAACACCTGCACCTTTAAAGGTATCTCAACATATTCCTGCTTCCGAACCTGCAGTTAGATCGTGGATGGATGAAATTGACGAACGGATTAGATTGAAGGCAGGAAACATTTTGACTGAACCTAAACCATCAATTAATATTCAGCAGCCAGCAGAAATAAAACCACCACAGAAGATAGAATCTAAACCTTTAAAACCTTCTGAATCAAAATTCGGAACGGGCATTAGCGAAGCTGAGATTGATAAGATTATGACTCAGTTTGAGAAACGTTGACTGGAGTTTGAAAACAAAATAGGTTTACGGTTTTATTATTTTTCAGAATAGCTACAAAGCGTATTATTTATGGATACATTTATTCCATAGTTTCCTCCCCTCTTAGGGGAGGACTACGTGCTCGCCGTCTTTTTGGCGAGAGGTGGGGTCATTTATTTGACCTCACCCTAACCCTCTCCTGAAGGAGAGGGAATAATTTCTCTATTAATCACTCATCACTGCACATTGCTCATTGAAACCACTCCCCCGCTCTTTCTATCTTTGCCCGACACTTCAAGTTGCTCGTGACCTTCTCGGCAAGCACATTATTAGGAAGATCGACGATAAATTATTGATTGGAAAGATTGTTGAAGTTGAAGCCTATTGCAAAGGAGATCCAGCATCTCATGCGTTTCGCGGAAGGACCAAACGCAACGATGTGATGTTTTGGGAAGGCGGGCATTTGTATGTCTACTTCACTTATGGTATGCATTTCTGTGCTAATGTGGTTACAGGAAACGAAGGAATTGGAGAAGCAGTGCTAATTCGCGCCGTAGAACCTTTAGCCGGAATTGAAATGATGAAAATAAATCGATATGGTTCTAACAAATCA
>JBEKLV010000266.1:0-4298 GCA_050008835.1 Bacteroidota bacterium
AAAAAATGATTCTGGCCAACAAATTATAATTAAATATTTTTTTCATCTTTTCATTTCATTGATGTTTGGTATAAATTGCAGCTACTCCATTGACGCCCAACGCACCGGCGCTAAGCTGCGGCGAGACCAATTATCGTCACACCCTGCTATTTCGATTCTTTCTTACTCTGAATATTTAAAAGCGGTGTCAATTTTTGGTCGTATGGCAAAATGATTGTCGAGTTATTGGGGCTACTCACTACGTCTTTAAGCTGGGAGATGTAATACCATTGCAGATAATTCTGCGTCAATCCATTACCAATTATTTTTTGAGCATTCGAAATACCCTGAGCTTCAATTGCTTTTCGTTGTGCCTCCTTCTGAGCATATTGTATGGTGTACTCCATTTGTTGCGCTTCCTGAGAAGCTTTAAGTTTTGCTGCAATAGCATCGCTGACCGTTGCAGGTGGTTCTACATTTCTAATAAGTACGTTATCCAAAATGACACCTTTACCGTTCAATTCCTGCAGCAATAATTCAGTTACCATCTTAGTATAGGCATCTCTTTGATGGGACATAACATCGCTGGCATCAAACTTAGTGGCAGCATTTACCAACGCAGTTCTGATTGCCGGTCTTACAATCACTTCTTCATAGTCAAGCCCGATATTGCTGTAAACATTATTCGCTTGTGATGGATCTAAATGATACCAAACGCTGACATCAAATTTTAGAATAAGTTGATCTCGGGATAGTGTCGCAACAGCATCATCACCGATCTTATTCCCTTCGGTCTTGACTGAAGACATTGTGTAGGCTTTCGTTTGTATAGACATTTTGTAAACATCAGTTAAAAAAAAGATCGGATGAATGCCGGCTGGGAGAGACTGTGAACCAACATTGCCAAATGTAACAGGCACTCCTACATATCCCGGTTCAATAATCGTAAAAGATACAGAAAGCAAGGCTAATACTGCCAACCCAAGACTTGCATATCCAATCTTCTTAAAATTAATGGGGTAAGAGACATTCCTTGATTTAACAGTCAGCAGCACAATTCCTACAACAGCAAACAGCACAATAAAGAATGAAGCAGTCATGATTTTCTCCTTTGTTTTTTGTTCTTATTACTTATTATTAATATTACAATTTACAAATTTCTATGACACTAAGGTTGAAATAGTTTCCTACATACTATCTTGTTTCGCACCAGCAAGCAGGATGGCGGCTAAGCTGCCGCACTGATAACTCTCAAAATGTATTAAACGGACCAAGTTCATTGAACACTCGCATCCGGAGAATTTAATTTACTTATTGAGCCTGCGAAATCCCGCTTGCGGGGACGCTTTCGTTTTAAATGGTTAGACCCCGGCCCACAAGATCCGGTTGTCTCGTTTATAAGCCTAACAGCTTGACGGGTCATCAGCCTTCGATTGCTTTGGTCTTGATTTCCACGCCACCAGCTTTGACGGCGATCTTTACAGCATCTTCCATCGGATCTTTGAAGGGCACCTCAATTCGGAGCAACCCATTCTCGTAGATCGCTTCGGCTTTGTCAGGTTTCACCGGCCAAGCTAAAGCTAGTGCTGAAACATACTCGACGTCCCTTGCTGGCGCTGTCAGGTGGACACTGTCTGGAAGGAGCTTCAGATCGATGGTATCCGTTGGTGCTCCTGGGATGGCGAACTCCACTACTAGCTTGTTTTTCTCCCCGTCAGCATACGCTACTGTATCGGGCGCAACCTTAATCCTATTTTCCGGCATTTTGGTACCCTCCTTTTAGAACGTATTATATACCTGGTGATCTCCTTGTCGAGCGACTGTCGACGTTCGAATGTTGAACGTTTGATCTTCACGAGCTTGCACAGTATGTCGCCTAACGACCACAGCTAAGCTGCCACGCTGAATATCTTCAATATACACAAAACAAACCAAGTAGAGATTTTACCATTGCAAAGTCGACTAACTTGCGGAAGAGGACTAGTTGTATTTTTCTGCTTCTATCGCCTTGAATTTTTTATAGATTAATTCAAACTCTTCTAATATTCTGCCTGCTGCTGTTCGGTAGGCATATGTGTTTGTGATTCTGTTTAATGCCTTAAGCTCCTTTAAAAGAAAATAACCACCCTTTTGTACAAATGCATCATGGGCTTTGACCACATCAGTGAGTTTGTCGTTGTAGTTCATCAGAGCGATTGTCTTCAGATCTGATTCGGTTTGATCAGCTTCTGATAAAGTCTTAACAACACGAATGAACTTGGATTTAGGATTGTCTTCTACGAAATGCTCAAACAACTTCATCCTCACCGGTATAGTTCCAATAAGATCTTTAATGCATATTCCGACGAGAATTGGATCGTAGAACACGAGACATTGAGTTGGTGCACTCATGGAATCAACGCTCCTTTAGATTGCAAATCAATGGGAAACTGAACGACTCAAACACCTCAGATATCGCACAGAAAAATCGTAGGTTCAATATATAAAGCGGTATGTCCTGTTTCATAATAAACGCTATCCGCTGGTAATGTGTGAGCGCGAGGTTTGAGAATTCCTGGCTTACCTCGCACAACGCAAATATGTTTCTTCTTCAACTCAAAATCAACTACACTATCAGCATCGCATCGCCATAGCAACAAAACCGGTAGGCGTCCTTAACGGCTTTCTTATAACCCTGCATAAGAAATTCGTGTCCGCCGAACGCAGATGCCAAAGTCAAAGGCGGTGATTCCGGCAAATGGAAATTCGTGATTAGCTTATTTGTGATCTTAAATTGATAAGGCGGAAAAATAAACTTATCAGTCCATCCACGTGCGGGCTTCACATGCCCGTCCGCCGTCACGCTGGATTCCAGCGCCCGACACGTGCTGGTTCCGACAACGAACACAGTATGCTTTGAATCAGTAGTCTTGTTGATGATATTCGCCGCTTTATTTGAAATCTCGAAATACTCAGAATCTAGTTTATGCTTATTTAAATCTTCCACTTCTATGGGATGCATCGCCCCCAGACCGAGATGAAGAAGCACCGGTGCAATCTTTACTCCTTTTGCTTCTAACTTTTTAAGAAGCCCTTTTGTAAAATGCAGTCCTGCCGCTGGAGCGGTAACAGCACCAATGGTCTTCGCGTAGACCGTCTGGTAGCTCTTCCTGTCTTTACTTGTTACCTTGCGTTTGATATATGGAGGCAATGGTGTTGCACCTATGCGTTCGATGATCTTGAATAAGTCTTCGTTATGATTAAACCTGATAGTGCGACCGCGTGATGTCGTATTATCGAGCACTTCACACCAAAGCTTACCATCGTCGAAGAATAACTTGTTGCCAACGCGCACCTTACGAGCAGGATCAACGAAGACATCCCAGATATTTTCCTCGCTATTACTCAGTTTACGTAGAAGGAATACTTCGACATTCGCATTCGTTTTTTCTTTCTTTCCGAATAGTCGTGCTTTATATACTTTTGTCTCGTTCACCACCAGACAATCACCTTTAGAGAAATAATCAATGATTTCACAAAATATCCGTTCTTTAATCAAGTCAGTGCCGCGGTCGAGCACCATAAGACGTGAATGATCGCGCAGATGTGCAGGATGCTTTGCTATCAGCTTTTTGGGAAGCGGGTAGTTGAATTCGGTCAGCTTCATTGTCTAATTCGCATTTTTATGAAATATCCCGGCAAGCAGCTTTGGTATGATCCAATGTAGGTAACTACGGTATTAACCACAATAAAAATCCCCAGTGCGCTACCAACACCGGGGATTAAGGAGGCTATATATCCAGTCGGGGAGACTGGATACGTTACATTTGCGTTGCATACTTAAGCGAGGCAGCAACGCCCCAGCAACATAATAATCGCTTATGAATTTGTCAACTTGCCCAAAGCGACCATTTTCTAAAACCCAAATAAAAAATATAGAAATCGATTTGCCACTTAGAAACAGAAATATTTTCCAGAAAAAATTCTGGCAGAACCACATCGCCTTTCAGTTTAGATTGATTCCTCTAGTATATCGAAGTAGAAGCTACTCGATGGATCTCCTGTAAGGCTTAAAATGATGGAACCAGATTTGGGTCCATATGTCATCCAATTTATTTGTCATTTACTATTCATATCAGTACTAACTTGATGCATTGAAAGCACATCTCTCACAGTCGTCCAGTGCATATTAGGATAGCGTTCATTGTCTACCAGATTTAGATTTGCCCGTTCGTCTATCATGTTGCGCATGTATTGCATTCCTTGCCATGCAGGGAAAATTTCATCCTCTGCAGGAGCAAGTTTACGCACAATCTTGATAAGTGCGCTTAGCATTCCCA
>JBEKLV010000267.1:0-4295 GCA_050008835.1 Bacteroidota bacterium
GTAGCAGTTATTGGAGGCGGTAATACAGCGATAGATGCAGTACGAACATCAAAACGTCTAGGTGCTGAACATGCATACTTGATCTATCGTCGCTCACGCACTGAAATGCCTGCACGTGCGGAAGAAGTTCATCACGCAGAGGAAGAGGGTATCGAGTTTATGATGCTAACGAATCCAACTCGTATCCTTGGTAATCAAAATGGAAGTGTCTGCGGCATCGAGTGCCAGAAAATGAAACTCGGTGATCCCGACGAGTCGGGACGCCGTAAACCTGTTCCATCCAGTGATCCGAAATTTGTTGTGGAAGTTCAGAATGTTATAGAAGCTGTTGGACAATCGCCAAACCCTATTATTCAATCGACAACTCCTGGTTTGAAAACAGGACGGAAAGGTGTTGTCGTTACCAATGATGTTCAGTGCACAAGCCGGGTGGGAATTTTTGCAGGAGGCGATCTTTCCCGTGGAGGTGCAACTGTGATTCTCGCTATGCGCGATGGGAAGGTAGCTGCGAACGAAATTCATCAGTACCTTCTACTGAAGAAACAATAAATCTCTCTCTTTTTAAGTTAAAAGGACATACATAAAACATCATGTCCTTTTTTATTTACCGATTATTTCTCTCCAATCGCCGAAATTCTTGCAACATTTCTATGTTACTATAGTATTTTAGAAGTGATTTCAAAAACAGGAAAATACTTCATATCCATTATGAAATTTTAATAATAAAATAGTTGACACAAATCGCAATATTTATTATACTGTATTGTAATAAATGACTATAAGTCAGTAATTAAGAGGTGATAAAGTGAGTATAATAGAGCGAAAAGAACGTGAAAAAGAGCATAGAAAAGAGGAAATACTTGACGCAGCTCAGAAAGTCTTCTTTGAAAAAGAGCTTGCTACTGCAACAATGGATGAAATTGCTGAAACGGCGGAGCTGAGTAAAGGAACGTTATACCTTTATTATAAGAGCAAAGAAGATATGTATCTTGGCGTGCTAATGCGCGGGATGGAAGAATTGCATATAGAGTATGAGCGTATTGGATTATCCGATATCTCTACGGTTGAGAAGATGGTAAAACTTGAAAAAGCTTACGTAGATTATTTTTATAAAAATAGAAAATTTTTTCGGATGACTAATTTTTTACAATCTCCACATTTTCATAAGCAAGTCTCAAACGAAATGAAACAAAGCTGTGATGCAGAGGGGCAAAAAGTGTGGAATGTTATTGATAGGGTTTTACAACGCGGAGTGGAAGAGGGTGTGCTGCGTCCGGATATTAATCCTATTGAACTCGGTGTGATTATTTGGTCTAACATGACTTCTCTTTTATCTCGGATAGACAATGAGGGCGAATCGTGGAAAAAACGGTTTAATATTGATTTGGAACATACACTAAAAATATCCAATAAGTTGTTGTTTGAATCGATCCTAACAGATCGTGGTCGTACTGAATATGCGGCTTTACAGAAATGAAATGTTCAAAATATTTATTGAATGAGGATACGATGACAAAGAAAGCACTATTAATCTTGATTACGTTAGTCGTATGTAACAGGTTACTGCTCGCGCAGGAAAAGAAAATATTAACAGTTGAACAGGCAATTGAAATCGGAATGCAGAATAGCAAAGCTCTCCGGACATCGCAATTTAAAGTGCAAGCCGCAGATGCGAAAGCCAGCGAAGTGAATACGCTGGGGTTGCCGTTGCTGAAATTCAACGGAACATATACACGATTGAGTAATGTCCCGGAGGAAGCGGTAACACTTCCGGCAAATTCCTTTGGTCCGGGTTTTCCTCCTAGCGATGTTAGCATGGTGCTTTCTCCTACAATTCTTAATAATTATGGGTTAAAAGCCACTCTACAACAACCGCTGTTTACCGGTGGCAAAATATCCGGTGCTGTTGATGCGGCTGAATATGCCGCAAAAGCGACACAAGAAGATCATAAAAAAGATCAAGCAGATGTGTTATATAACATCAAAGCTGCGTATTGGAATTTGTATCGTGCAATCGAATTTAAAAAGTTCGTAGATGAAAATGTGGATCAAATAAAATCACATGCTGTCGATGCAGAGAATCTATTTAAGCAAGGACTTTTAACAACCAATGATGTAATGAAAGTGCGCGTTCAACTTTCCGATGCATTGGTTCGTCAGATCGATGCAAAGAACGATGTGCAATTGGCAACGTACGTGTTAAACAACACCATCGGATTGCCGTTGCAAACGGAAATCGAACTTGCATCAACGATTCGTATTACGGATCGGGAATGGGCATCGGCAGATGCGCTCATTAAGGCGGCATTTGAAAAGCGTCCGGAAGTGCTGGGCATGAATGCCCGAGTGAAAGCAAGCGAAGCAGGTTTGACTTCGGCCCGTGGTGGGTGGTGGCCGCAAATTTATCTAGTAGGCGATTATAACTACTTGCGTCCGAATCAACGTTATTTTCCTATGACAGATGAATTTAAGAACTCTTGGGATGTTTCGCTTTCGGTTTCATTTGATCTCTGGAATTGGAATCAGACCGGACACCAAACAACACAAGCGCAGGCGCAATTGGCGCAGGCACAAGAGGGCCTTTCGATGACGAAGGACGGCATTACATTAGAAGTAACGCAGAGCTATCTGAATATTCAAAAAGCTAAAGAACGAAAGGTTGTCTCCGAGCAGGGCGTAGCTCAGGCAGAAGAAAATTACAGAACAATGGATGGGAAATATAAACAAGGCCTTGCTGCAAACTCCGAGCTCCTTGATGCTGAGGTGGCATTGCTGCAAACAAAATTAAATTTAACACAGTCATTAGTCGAATACGAACTTGCCATCGCGCAGCTTTCTAAAGCAATAGGCGAGTAATTAAATTATTACTAAAAGGATGAAAACAATGAATACATCAATGAAATATATCGCATTAGGACTGGTACTGGTCGCTCTTGTATTTGGCTTCTATTCGTGTAATAAGGCTAAAAGCGACGGGCAAAATAGTACAACAGCGACGATTGCAACTTCCTATTCTGTCTCTGTTATTAAAGCGGCAAGACAAGATGTCACAGACAGCTTTTCGCAAGTTGGTACAATTGTAGCGTATAACGATGTGGCGGTGGTTTCCGAAACATCGGGACGTGTGGTAAAAGTGGATGCCGAAGTCGGCAATTACAAACCAGCAGGTTCGGTGCTTGTCGAGGTCGACAGCGAACTTAAGGAAGCCGCATATAAAGCAGCAGACGTAACATACGAAAAAGCAAAAAAGGATCTTGAACGATATGAGGCACTGTATAAGGAGGGATCTATTTCTGATTCTCAAATTGAGCAAGCACGATGGAGTTACCAATCGGCAGAATCGCAGTACATTGTTGCACGGCGTCAATTGAGCGATACAAAAATTACAACACCGATTTCTGGTATCGTAACTGCGCGTTATGTAAATGTTGGAACTATGGTCATGGGTGCGCCCCAATCGACAATAATTGCAAATGTTGTGGACATTTCTCGACTTAAAGTAAAATTGAACGTTGCAGAAAAAGATGTTATCCGCTTAAAGGTTGGTGAAAAAGTCGATGTAACAACAGATGTGTATCCCAGCTCTGTCTTTACCGGTTCTATTTTTACTATTTCCTCTAAAGGCGATGAAGGTCACACATATCCGGTTGAAGTAGTGTTAAAAAATTCCAAGCTGCAATTAAAAGCCGGGATGTTTGGACGGGTCGTGTTCACACCAAAGTCGGCTGGAAATCTGATTGTTATACCTCGTGAATCCATTGTTGGAAGTGTAAAGGATGCAACACTCTACGTTGTCAATAATAATAATGTAGCGAAAGTTCGTTCCGTGGTAGTGGGCAAAGAGGCTGGAACGAACATTGAAATCTTGAGCGGTTTACAGGAAGGTGAATTGGTTGTTGTCAATGGGCAGAATAATTTAAGTGATAACGCTCCGGTTATTATCCGTAAGTAATGTGAGATAAGGAATAAAAAAATGACGATTACTGAATTATCCATTAAACGCCCCACGCTTGTTGTAGTTGTATTTACCGTAATAGCTGTTTTGGGGATATTTAGCTACTTCCAATTGAATTATGAGTTACTTCCCAAAATGTCCATTCCTGTCGTCGTGGTGCAAACGATTTACCCCGGTGCATCTCCATATGAAGTAGAAAACAATGTTTCAAAAGTTATTGAAGATGCCGTGTCCGGAATAGATAAAATTGATGCTGTAAGTTCTAGGTCGTATGAGAATATGTCTCTCGTTATTATCGAATTTAAACAGGATGCAAACATCGACTTTGCAATACAAGATG
>JBEKLV010000268.1:0-4290 GCA_050008835.1 Bacteroidota bacterium
AACCTTTCTTGTTCCATGGCAGAAAGAGTTTTGGAATCTTTTTCTTCTAGATTGCTTAATTCTTGAGCAAGTTGATATTCTTTTTGTTCGCTAATACTAAAGTCGGAAGTCTGTTTAGGAGTAATAGCCAACACAGTTTTACTCATCGCAGTATACCCAACTGAAATCAATCCCATCATACCAACTGCAGCAATTATAGCATAGGTTGCTGCCATTTTTTTTGACCCGTATCTTTCTTCGTAAAAATCCCCCATGGTAAGAACTCTCATTCTACGCTGCCATGGTGAAGTAATCCAAAATAGAGGTGTGGAAAAAGCCATTAACAAAGAACTCCATATTCCGGCCGCCCCATTTCTGAAAGTTGTCGTTGCAACACCTACCGGTCCGTCCGCTGATGTTGCCTGACCAAAACTAGCAAACGTTTGAATCACTTTGCCAAATTTTCTTCCACCCAACAAATAGTCTTCACGGTTTTTAATTCTTTTACTTGCCCAAAATGCAATACCTAGAATAATGGACAGGTAGACAGCTATGACAATAATATCAATGAAGTACATCCCATAAATCATAACAGATTCCATTATTCCATATGCAAGTTAGGGCAGTTGAGAAATTCCATTTTTTCTGAACCGGCTTTTGCGGCCTGACCGTGGATATTTATTACAGACAAATTCTCTACATTTTTTGCATACAGCACTTTATTAAAATAGCTTGGATTCTCTTTTCCCCACTCCACAGAACAATTGAAAATAGTAATATCCTTTGCAGTATCGAAATAGAATGCAGAAATATCATCCTTCAGTAAACCAACTGTATCCGATGGACGTAAATCATATATGCCTCCTTCGAACTTGGTTTTCTTCTCAATTCTAAATGAAGAATTTTCTATTTTCACTCCGTTTATTTTTTCTTCTTCCCCGCCAATAAATACACCGTTTTCACTATCACAGAAAATATTACTGAAAAGTATTTTACTTACTTTATTTACTCTACCAACTGTTTGTCCTTTAGCAAATCTTATATTAGAATCTTTATCGGCACTGGCTTTTCTTTTATAAGCGGTAACATAAATTGGTTCTGCTTTTCCCCACCATATATCATCAAACAATCTTCCTTCTATATAAATATTTTTAAAAACAATGTTTTCGATTACTCCTTCATCCCTGTTCTGAATACCTATCCCTCTGTTGCTTGATCTTATGATACAATCCGAAATGATTACATTTCGTATCGCATCCATGTTTTCGCTGCCTAATTTAATTGAACAGGAAGTTGAAGTCATAATACAATTGGAAACAATTACATTTTCTGTCGGTCCGCAATCTTCATATTCTCTTCTTGTTTTTAGGCAGATACAATCATCACCGGATTCTATATGGCAGTTCGTTATTCTCACATTTCTTGTATGGTCTAGATCAATGCCATCAGAGTTCCTAATCTTTAAACTGTTTAGTATAGTTACACTTTCTACTTTTACATCATCACAGCCGATGATGTGCAAACACCAGTAAGCAGAATCTTTAAATGTGACATCGCGAATAAGCAGATTTTTTATGTTGACTAAAGTGAGTAAATGAGGGCGAGGATCAATTACCTTAAACGGTTTTAACACGTAAGCAGCTTTTTCCTCTGGACCCATAAATGCGATTCCATTACCATCAATTATTCCTCTACCGCTGATAGTAATATTTTCTGCATTATCTCCGCCAATCCAAATTGTCCCTTCTCCCAAATTTTCTCTGAATGCACTTTTATTATAAACAGATTCATCAGGATGAGCAAGAATAATTGAACCGGCTTCAACAAATAAATTCACATTGGATTTTAAGTCGAATGGTCCTGACATAAAAATATTATTGCCAGGAAGATAAACAGTACCGCCTCCGGATTTTGAACAATCGTTAATTGCATTCTGAAATGCATCAGCATTGTCCTTTATACCATCGCCAATTGCCCCGTAATTTGTTACATCGAATACTTTCATTTCTCTTTTCCATTGGAAAATATCAACTATTTTTCAATTGATTACTTCAACAAAAATCGGATTGGAATAAAACCACAAATCTTTCCACGTACCCTTTTCATTATTTTCGCCTCCTAAAGTATCGCATAAGGGATTTCCGTTTTCATCTGTTTCGTATTTTGTGTTAACAGCGACATTCGTTCCCCTAAGTCTGAAGTACTGAGAATGCTCAGTTTTAAATGAATATGTAAAATAGCTAAATCCGTCACTTCCCTTTTCACAATCGCCGTTTGAAAACCTTTTAATAATCTTGGTTGAACGGTTGATCGGCATATTATATTCGCCTGATTCCTGGGAAACCATCCCGGCAACATCACCGCTGATCAAATCAATATGATCAACTTTTACGCTGTCTTCATTATAATTTTTTGTTTTACTTTTAAAACCGATTCTAATGGTTACCGTAGAGCCCTTAACTGCTTTTAATGATTCTCCCATTTCTGCAGCAGTTCCGTTTGCTTCGGAAGTGAAGTTTAAATAGGAAATCAAATCCCCGGTAGCAACAAATATTTTCCCTTTTCTTATGCCCTTGATAAGAGACTTGTAACTCGTATCGTCAACCCATATGTAATTTTTGGAATATTCACCCGGCCAGAAATCTTCACTCGGCCTATGAAAATCCGAATTCGTAAAAACCCAAAATTTTCTTCCTTCACCGAGCAAGGCGTCCCATAATCCGCCAACCTTTGCAAGCATAAAATCTGCGCCGCCATATGTTTTGGAATGATAATGAATAGCATCCCCCAATTCATAGTCGTACTTGCATCGCGAACCTTGAACTTTTTGATGCCCCGGTAATCCTTCAAATCCAACTGCTATTTTGGGAGCCGTGTTAATGAAATCCCTAAAATCGGAAATAGTATACTGCAACATTCTTGAGGGATGATTGATAATAAAATAACTTTCATCGGGATATCTATTTTGCAGGTAATTGAGCGCAACCAGCGAGTTCTGGTGCCTGTTTGCATTTTGCTTTTTTAATTCCGGCTTCCAAGTCGAGAGCGTATCTTTGCGGTCAAACATATAATTAAAATTACTTATTGCCGCACCCGTTTCGGAAAGTATTCCAATGTCTCCATGATCGTGCCCAGGAATGTTCCACTCAACGCCTTGAATAACCAATTTGTTCGGATATTTTTTTCTAAGTCTAATTACTTCAGGAAAAGATTTCTCCAATAGCTGGATCGTACGTGAAAAATTCTTAAATTTTCTTGCACCTGTCGCTATAAGAGTATCATAATTCTTAATAGAAAAAACGTTACCCTTATCATCAGTTCTGAGGAAATCATCATTCACCCTGAAAAAATGTCCGCCGTGATCCGTAATCGCAATTGCATCAAGACCAAATTCTTCAAAAGAATATTTAGCAATTTCAGCAGGCGTAATGTCACCATCGCTCATAGTGGTATGAATATGGAAATCTCCCTTCAACCAAAAACCGTTTTGAGCATAAAGTGGTGAAGCAGTAAACGTATAAATGAAAACAATAATAAACGTGGGAATAAATAGAATCTTCCCACTTAAATTATCGATTGCTTTTTTACAGCTTTTATTCATTTATATAAGAGTTCCTATCTAATACAAAGCAAGAAAGCAAATATATTTTTAGGCACTAAGGTTTCATTACTATCTTCATTGCCTTTTTGGGAATATGCCTCAATGTTTTGAGATCTAATCCTAGTTTTGCAAATGAAGACACACCATCTTTCAATGGGATCACTTCAGTGAAGAACGGTTTCATATCAATTTTATTAGCTTGGAATATTTTTATTGCCGGCAGACATGTATTCTGACCAATGTAGGAACCAAGAATTTTAATCGCTTTCCGTGTAATTGTATTCGGGGTAATTGTAGCTTTGATACTGCTGTCCATTCCAAACGCTAAAATTTTTCCACTAGGCGCTACATAATTCATAGCATTCTCTAATTGACTTCCACATGCATCGATAACAATATCAGCGCCTATTCCATCTGTGAATTTCATTACTTCTTTTTCTAGGTCGACAGCGTTCGGATCAAATACCGGAACACCGAGTTGTTGTGCAACGCCTCTTCTAAATTTATCAGTCTCCGAAACCATCACTTTTAAAGCAACATTTTTTGAAAGTGCCGTAAACAAATATCCAATTGGTCCAAACCCCAAGATTACAACCGAGTTGTAACATTGCATCTGAACTATATTCATACCGTTCAATACTGTCGCTAAAGTTTCAATTTGCGTTGCCGTTATATCATCAATTTCATCGGGCACTTTATAACATGCGTTT
>JBEKLV010000269.1:0-4268 GCA_050008835.1 Bacteroidota bacterium
GCGCGTTATTAAACAAACAATCGGAAAAGATTTGCCAAATGGATTTCAGCGATCAGAGTTCTTGATGGATAAAGGATTTGTTGATCTCGTTGTACATAGAAAAGAACTTAAAGAAACGGTTACCAAAGTGATCCGGAATCTTATAGGATAAATAAGGAGTTGTTGTTGTCAATTCAAATTGTAACAAAGATACGGGAGATGCAGGATGTCGCTGAACGGTTTCGACGTGAAGGAAAGAACATTGCCGTAGTTCCGACAATGGGATATTTACATCGCGGGCATGCAAGTTTGATCGAACTTGCTCGCTCTCGTGCAGATGTTGTTATTACCACAATTTTTGTTAATCCAACTCAGTTCGCTCCGAACGAAGACTTCAATCGTTATCCTCGCGACCTTGACCACGACAAAATAATAGCTGAAAAAGCGGGTTCAGATTTAATCTTCTTCCCAGATGTTGCAGAAATGTATCCAAAAGAATTTGACAGTAAAGTAGAAGTTGAAAGAGCTTCAACAATATTGGAAGGTGCATTTCGCCCGATACACTTTCGAGGGGTAACTACTGTCGTCGTAAAACTTTTCCATATCACAAAACCACATATTGCGATCTTCGGACAGAAGGATGCTCAACAAGCTTTCATCCTCCAAAAGATGGTAAAAGATTTGAATTTCGATATAGACATCTTAATTGCACCAATTGTTAGAGAAGAAGATGGATTGGCGTTGAGTTCGCGCAATGTATATTTGAGCGAAACTGAACGGAAGAGTGCGCTTGTGCTTTATCGTTCACTTCAGAACGCTGCTAAACGCATTCGAGCTGGTGCAAAAAACGTATCAGACATTCGTGCTGAAATGGAAAAAATAATTAAGAATGGAAATCCAACTCAAATCGACTACATTTCTTTTATCAATCCGGAAAAATTTGAGGAAGTGAAGATAATTGAACCGCCGGAAGTTCTCGTAGCACTCGCTGTGCGTTTCGGTGCAACGCGGCTAATTGATAATATGCTCATACATTTAAAATAAGGAAATAGTATTGAAAACAGAAAGGAAGCGCGGTCTTGCTGTTGTGATTATGGCGGCTGGCAAGGGAACGCGTATGAAGGATCCATCCAGAGCGAAGGTAATGTATGAACTCCTCGGCAAGCCGATGATTCACTATGTTGTTGAACTTGCATATAATCTCAAAGCGGATCGTGCTGTTGTAATTGTCGGATATCAAAGCGAAGTGGTAAAAAATTATGTGTGCAAATCGCATCCAAGTATCGAGATTGCCTTACAAGCTGAACAGCTTGGTACTGGACATGCCGTAATGCAAGCTGAAACTGCACTAAAGAATTTTAATGGAAATGTGGTCGTGCTTTCTGGCGATGTTCCGTTATTAACTGCTAAAAGTATGCAGCAACTCATTAAACATCATTTCCAGACACATGCGGCTGCTACAATTCTTACTGCTGACATTGATGATCCCACTGGTTATGGACGTATTATAAGAAATATTGATGATTCCGTGAAGAAAATCGTCGAGCATAAAGATGCAACAGAAGAAGAGCGTCAAGTGAAGGAGATTAATTCAGGTATCTATATTTTTGACAAGCAAAAACTATTCGATGGTCTGCAACACATAACACCGCATAATGTTCAGAAGGAATATTACCTAACAGATGTGTTTGAATATTTCTGGAAGCACAATTGGAGAGTCTCAGCCTTGAAGGCAACTTATGTTGACGAGATCCGTGGTATTAATACAGTAGCACAGTTGAAAGAAGCGGAGACTATCCAACTAGCACGTTAGAGAAATTTATTCTTGCTTATTCTTCACACCAACTTTAAATCTTCTAGCACCTTTTTTAACTTTGCGCGGCTCGGTTCTGTAATAGGTACCATAGGCAGGCGGAAAGATTCTTCGATCATTCCCATCATAGCGAGCGCAGTTTTTACTGGAATCGGACTCGACTCTATAAAATTGATATTCATGAGTGGAAGTAGGCGATAGTGAAGCTGCAGCGCCTCAGTCCATTCACCCTTTAAGCATAAACGCATTAGGTGAGAATATTCTTTTGGCACTTCGTTTGAAACGACTGAAATACATCCATCGCCGCCAAGAGCGATTATTGAATAGGCAAGTGCGTCATCACCAGAGAGAAGTGAAAAATTCTTCGGTTTGTTGCGGGCTATTTCCATGACCTGTGCCATATTACAGGAAGCTTCTTTTACCATCACGACATTTGGTATTTCTTCAGCCATTCTCAGTAATGTCGCAGCTTCAATATTTCCGCTTGTTCGGCCCGGTACATTGTAAACGATAATTGGAATATCAACCGCATCGGCTATAGCTTTAAAGTGCTGGAAATATCCATTCTGTGTCGGTTTATTATAGTACGGACCAACGACGAGTGCTGCATCTGCGCCGGCTTGTTTAACAAAGCGCGCTTTTTCGATCACTTCGGCTGTGTTGTTACTTCCGGCTCCAGCAAAGATTTTTACACGTCTATTTGCCTGTTCGATCACAATTTCAATGACACGCTGCTGTTCTTTCATATTGAGTGTTGAATATTCGCCGGTTGTTCCTAACGGCACAAGTGCTTCGACGCCGCCCTCGATTTGAAAATCTACAAAGCGTCGCAATGCAGTTTCGTCTATCGAACCGTCCTTCTTAAAAGGCGTGATGATTGCTGTTGCCGTTCCTCGAAACATTTTTTGTGCTGACATAATTAACGGTCTCCTTGTTTGAAGAGATCTTGAAATGCATCATCCATTGTGAAAAGCCCTTTTTTATCGCGAATCCATTCTGCCGCGAATAGCGTACCAAGTGCAAAACCGGTACGATCCTTTGCTGTATGTTTCAGTTCAATCGTGTCTGCGGCAGAGTCGAATGCTAGTGTATGTGTGCCGACAACGGTGCCGCTCCGCGTGGAGGAAATATGAAGCTGTTCAGGTCGTATTTTAATATGCGATGTTTCGTTCAATAATTCTTTTTTTCTTCGAAGGTGTTCAAGAACAATCTGTCCCATCGTTAGCGCGGTTCCGCTAGGACTATCGATTTTGTTTTTATGATGGATTTCTTGAATGAAAGCATCATAATCCTCAAACTTATCCATCATCTGTGCCGCAGTCTTTACGAGCTGAAAGAAGACATTAACACCGAGCGAAAAATTTGAAGCATAAATTAAACCGATTTGATTTTTAGTAACAAGTGCTTCTATGTTCTGCAATTGGTTATGCCAGCCGGTTGTTCCGACGACAATTGGTTTATGCGCCTCTGCCCATGGAGTAAGGTCGTTAACGATGTCCTTGGCAGATGCATAATGAATCACAACATCTACATTCTCACGCTGTGCTTTGGTTACAGGTGGCGTATCGATATCGACATGTAGATTAATACTCCAACCGCGTTCATTTGCGAGGCGCTCAATCTCTTTACCCATCCTTCCGTATCCAACAATAGCTATTTGCATAAAAATTATTTGTCTCCAATTGATTCAAACATATCTGTATCAGGAATAGACTCAAAGAATTGCTTATGCAACAGCCGCACGGCTTCATCTACTTGTTTTTCATCAATCACTAAACTCATATTAATTTCCGATGCTCCCTGTGAGATCATTACCAAGTTGACTTCCCGCAGCGCATTAAAAATCCGATCGGCAACACCGGCGGTGGACCGTATTTGATCGCCTACTATGCAAATGATTCCCTGGTGTTCTAGGATTGAAACTTCAGCGAATTCGGAAAGTTCTGCAACAATTTTATCAAGTGTCGCTGTATTATCGATCGTGAGTGAAACGGCAACCTCTGATGTACTGACGAGATCAACTGATGTTTGATATTTGTTGAACACAGAAAAGATTGACTCGAGGAAACCATATGCCATTAACATCCGCAGTGATTGCACATTCACAACTGTAATGCCGCGCTTGCATGCGATGGATTTTACCGGAATGTGCGTTTTCGGTGGATGGGAAACGATACGAGTGCCGTTGTTTTCCGGGCGCTTTGAATTTAATACCACCACAGGAATATCTTTCTTCACTGCAGGGAAGATCGTACTGGGGTGCAAGACTTTTGCGCCGAAACATGCAAGCTCAGCTGCTTCGCGAAATGAAATAATTCTGAGTTTCTGTGCCCCTGGAGTGATGCGCGGGTCTGCTGTCAGTACTCCATCAACATCTGTCCAGATTTGAATTTCCTCGGCATCCAATGCTGCGCCAATAATTGAAGCGGAATAGTCCGAACCTCCGCGGCCTAACGTTGTGGTTGTGCCTTTGGCA
>JBEKLV010000027.1:0-21834 GCA_050008835.1 Bacteroidota bacterium
TGTTCCGCGATATTTTCAAGAATGCTTATTTGCCTTACCGCGATCCGGAAACCCTCAAGCTGTTTCTGAAAACAATCAACGAGTTTACTTACGATCACTCGGAACGGCTCGGTGATGCATTTGAATATCTACTTTCTGTATTGGGAAGCCAGGGAGATGCCGGACAGTTTCGTACGCCGCGACATATTATTGATTTTATGGTGGAAATAATAAAGCCGCAAAAAAACGAATCCATCCTCGACCCTGCATGCGGCACTGCAGGATTTCTTATTGCTTCCTATAAACATATTATTCGCGAGAATACGAGTCCTCGATTTCGCTCGGACTCCGCTTCTCGTAATGGTTCGAAGAGCAGTTATGGCAAGGGCGACCTTCTCACAGCAGAAGAGAGGAAAAAACTTCTCAAAAATTTTAAGGGGTATGATATTTCACCGGATATGGTACGACTTTCACTCGTGAACCTTTATTTACATGGGTTTGTCCAACCGCAGATTTTTGAGTACGACACACTGACGAGCGAAGACCGTTGGAATGAATATGCTGATGTTATAATGGCGAATCCACCGTTTATGTCACCGAAAGGAGGCATTAAACCACATAAAAAGTTCTCAATGCAAAGCAATCGAAGCGAAGTATTGTTTGTGGATTACATTGCCGAGCACCTAACACCCACCGGACGCGCGGCTGTGATTGTGCCTGAAGGAATTATTTTCCAATCTGCCGGAGCATATAAGCAGTTGCGGAAATATCTGGTTGATACAGGTTATCTTTACGGCGTGGTTTCGCTTCCTGCCGGAATATTTAATCCATATTCAGGTGTTAAGACTTCCATACTGCTAATGGATAGATCGATTGCTAAAAAGACCGACAGTATTCTGTTTATTAAAATAGAAAATGACGGTTTTAACCTTGGCGCACAACGACGTGAGATAGTGGGAAGCGATTTGCCCGACGCGTTGAATGTTATTAACGATTATATAAAAGCTGTTCGCACTGGAACAATTGATTCTTTCAAACCAGAAGAAAAACCGTGCGGGACTTTGCTGATAAAAAAAGCTCAACTTGCTGAGAACGATGATTACAACCTATCGGGGGAGAGATATCGAACAATAAAACAAAGAGGCAAACAAAAATGGCCAATAGTTCGAATTGAAGAGATCGCCAATACAACTTCAGGAGGAACACCTCCAAGGAATAGACCGGAATACTTCATAAATGGCTCCATACCTTGGTTAAAATCAGGTGAAGTTGGACAGGGTCGTATTAGCAAAGCAGAGGAATACATCACTAAAGAAGGCTTGGAAAATTCATCGTCAAAAATAATTCCAGCAAATACAGTTCTTGTCGCGTTATATGGTGCCACTGCAGGCCAGGTCGGCATTTTACAGTTCGATGCTGCTATTAATCAAGCAATATGTGCAATCATTACAAACGATAGAATGTTACCTAATTTTCTCTTTCAGATGCTTAAAACAAAAACATCTGATCTCATTCGATTAAGTACTGGAGGAGGGCAACAGAACTTATCTCAGAGTATCATAAAAGAGACTGAACTCCCTCTCCCGCCACTCGAAGTTCAGCGCGAGATTGTGGCAGAGATTGAGGGCTACCAGAAACTCATCGACGGCGCGAGGCAAGTGGTGGATAGCTGGAAGCCGCAAATTGAGATTGATCCAAAATGGCCGATGGTGAAGCTAGAAGATGTGTGCTCGTTTACACAAGGTGTACAGATCCCTCAAGAAGAACAAATAGATCATTATAAGGACGGTTATAAACGATACATATATATATCCGATTTGATGCATGATGAGAAAATGATTTTTGTAAAAGATCAATACCCGAACAAGGAAGTTAGTAACAGAGACTTGATTATGGTTAACACTGGTAATACTTCTGGCAAGGTTTTCTTCGGGAAGAGTGGAGTATTAAGTAATAATGTTTTTAATATAACACACGATGAGAGTGTCAACATAAATTATTTATATTATCATCTTTCATCAGATAGATTTTACAACCACTTAAGTAAATATTTCAAGCAAGGAGCTCAACCACATCTAGGACATAGGATTATTGGCGAACAAATAATTCCACTTCCCCCACTTAAAGTCCAGCAAGATATTGCCACGAAAATCGAAGCCGAGCGAAAAGTTATAGATGGCTGCCGGGAATTGATTAAGAATTATGAATTGAAAATTAAGAATGTAATTGACAAGGTGTGGGAAGAGTAAGAGGTGGAAGAGGCACAAAGAATATTTGACTACCTGCCGAGCAGCTCTTCCGATGCAGAATATCTTCAGTTTCTCCGGGAAGCCTTTGAGTCCAATCATAATAACGAAAAGTGCCATTTCTAAAAGAGGAATATTAGAATGAACCAACTCCTTCCGTCTTTTTGGAGTGTCTCCGTAACCGAGATGCTTCAAAAACTTGAAACGACAAAGGACGGATTAACGGGCGACGAAGCGAGACAGCGTCTCGTACGCTTTGGCGCTAATCTCCTCAAGCCCCCAAAGCGGTCAGATGTGTTGACTCTCCTGCTCAACCAATTTAAGAGTCCGATCATTCTCATCCTCTTCTTTGCAACGGGGTTATCATTTTTTCTCCATGATCCGGTTGATGCTTTAATTATTCTTTCCATCGTCCTTGTCAGTGGCATGCTCGGGTTTTGGCAGGAGCGTGGTGCATCGAACGCCGTGGCGAAACTGCTTTCCATCGTGCAAATCAAAGCAGCAGTGATGCGTGATGGAAACTCCAAAGAAATTCCGGTCGAAGAAATTGTTCAGGGTGATATCGTCGTTCTGAACGCCGGCGATATTGTTCCCGGCGATGGACTGGTTCAAGAATCTAAAGATCTTTTCGTTGATGAAGCCATGCTCACAGGCGAAACATTCCCGGCGGAAAAAGCTGCGGCACTTCTGCCCGCAGAAACACCATTGGCTCAGCGAACAAATGCGCTTTGGATGGGAACCCATGTGGTGAGCGGCAATGCAACGGCACTTATTGTACGCACCGGCAAAGAAACAGAGTTTGGTAAAGTGTCTGAGCGTTTAAAACTCCGGCCTGCGGAAACGGATTTTGAACATGGCATCCGGCAATTCGGCTATTTTCTCATGGAAGTCACACTGGTACTGGTTGTCGCCATTTTCGCTATCAATGTCTATTTAGCACGTCCGGTGTTGGACTCATTTCTATTTTCTCTTGCACTCGCTGTCGGGCTTACCCCACAGCTTCTTCCGGCGATTATCAGCATCAATCTTTCTCATGGCGCTAAACGGATGGCTGAAAAGAAGGTCATCGTCAAGCGGCTTGCTTCTATTGAAAACTTCGGCAGCATGAATGTGCTTTGCTCTGATAAAACCGGTACCCTGACCGAAGGAATCGTACACGTGCAATCTGCTAATAATGTGGAAGGCGCTCCGAGTGAGAAAGTCCTTCTTCACGCATATCTCAATGCGTTTTATGAAACTGGGTATACAGACCCGATCGATGAAGCTATCCGCACGTATCGCCAGTTTGATCTGTCCGGCTACCAGAAGCAGGATGAAATTCCTTATGATTTTCTTCGTAAGCGATTGAGTATCCTGGTTTCGCATGATGATTCTCATCTGATGATGACCAAAGGCGCATTGCAGAATGTGCTTGCTGTCTGCACATCGGCAGAAACCGGAGATGGAACCATTGTTGATGTCAACGCGGTACGAGAGCGAATTCAGCAACACTTTGAAGAATTCAGCAGGAAAGGCTTTCGCACGCTTGGAATCGCCTACAAGAATATGGGATCAGAATCACGCATCAACAAAGATCACGAAGTGGGTATGACATTTTCAGGATTCCTTGTTCTATTCGATCCGCCCAAAACAAATATTATCGAAACGATAACTCAGCTCAAAAACCTTGGTGTCGCGCTTAAGATCATCACAGGCGACAATCACCTTGTCGCTGCTAACGTAAGTCAACAGATAGGATTGTCGGATATAAAAATCCTCACAGGTGGAGATCTCAGCCAATTGAGCGATGCCGCCTTGCTTAATCGTGTGGCAGATGCGGATGTCTTCGTAGAAATCGAACCGAATCAAAAAGAGCGCATTATCCTTGCTCTTAGAAAAGCCGGCAATGTCGTTGGGTATATGGGCGATGGTATGAATGATGCTTCGGCGCTGCATGCTGCCGATGTCGGCATTTCTGTTGAGAGCGCTGTCGATGTTGCCAAAGACGCGGCGGACATTGTCTTGCTCGAACATGACCTGGACGTTTTGGTGGAAGGCGTGCGCGAAGGGAGGGCAACCTTTGCCAACACGCTCAAGTATGTATTTATGGCGACCAGCGCCAATTTTGGAAACATGTTCAGCATGGCTGGAGTATCCCTTATTTTGCCTTTTCTTCCGTTACTGCCCAAGCAGATTCTGCTTACGAACCTCATGACGGATTTCCCGGAGATGACTATTGCAACCGATAGTGTTGATAAAGAAATGGTCGATTATCCCCGAAGATGGGACATTAAGGCAATCCGCAAGTTCATGATTACATTCGGTATTGTGAGTTCGGTGTTTGATTATCTCACTTTTGGTGTACTTTTACTCGTCCTTCATGCTTCGCAAATTCAATTCAGGACCGGTTGGTTTTTAGAATCCGTTATCTCAGCGTCATTGATTGTGCTCGTTATTCGAAGTCGGAAACCATTCTTCAAAAGCCGGCCAGGAAAATATTTGTTAATCACAACTCTGTCTATTGTTGTTGTAACGGTGATCGTACCCTTTACTCCATTTGCTAAGATTTTTGGATTCAGCCCGCTGCCATTTTCGTTCTTTCTGTTCATCGGAATCATTGTCTTGTTTTATGTCATCGCCGCAGAAATGGTGAAGACGGTTTTCTACAAAAAGGTAAAATTTTGAAGGGGAATAGAGTAAAGACTGGGAACGTTGCATATCAAGCACAAAAATGAATCGCAACTTGACTTTATTGAAATCGATCGCACATTAATAAGCAATCAAAGAAAAGAGCAAGTTAACGGAGCGACATAAAAGAAGGTCGCAAAGAAATTGGGGCAGAGTCCTCTGTAATTGAGAATAGAAGGCGGCTTTGGGTCGCCTTTTCTATTTAGTAAAGGTGATAGGATGCGTTGTAACTGCATAGTGGTTTTTGTATATTTGACCAAGAGATATTTATGCGCATCGGTTCAATCGACATAGAAAAACCATTGCTATTGGCACCTATGGAAGACGTGACAGATCAAGCGTTTCGCATTGTCTGTAAGCGTCTTGGTGCCGACATTGTCTTTACAGAATTTGTTAATTCAGAAGGGCTTGTCCGCAATTCGTTGAAGACAAAGAAGAAAATGGATTTCCGTGAAGAAGAACGACCATTTGGAATTCAAATTTATGGCGGTGAAGAATCTTCTATGGAAGGCGCAGCGCGAATTGCAGAAGGTCTTAATCCGGATATTATAGACATCAATTGTGGATGCTGGGTGCGCTATGTTGTTGGGTGCGGAGCAGGTTCCGGACTATTGCGCGATATTCCTAAAATGGAGCGAATCATCTTGGCAGTTGTAAAAACTGTCAAAGTGCCGGTTACTGTAAAAACTCGTCTCGGATGGGACACTGAATCAATTAAAATTGTCGATATCGCTCAAATGGTTGAGCAAACCGGTGCAGCTGCACTTACGATTCATTGCCGGACACGATCTCAAGCACACAAAGGTGAGACCGATTTTTCATGGATTCCAAAAGTGAAGTCAGCCGTTTCAATCCCAATTATTGCAAATGGTTCGTTAGACACGCCTCACAAAGTTGTTCAGGTATTTCAGGAGACGGGATGTGATGGAGTAATGATCGGGCGAGGTGCTATAGAAAATCCATGGATATTTCAACAAACAAAATATTTTCTTGCTGCAAATACACTTCTTCCCGGGCCAACAGTTGAAGAGCGGTTTCGTGTTCTAATTGAACATCTCATACTTTCAGCTGAATGTAAAGGCGAGCGGAAAGGGGTCATTGAATTTCGAAAGCATTATAGTGGTTATTTAAAAGGATTGCACGGCGCATCAAAAGTGCGGCAGGAGATGATGCAGTATCTCGGTCTGGAGCCGACGATTGAGCGAATATATAAATATCGTGATGATCTTATCGCATACGCTGCCGTACAAGCAAATAAAGGCACTGTGGAAGCGGCTTGAATGGATAAAAAGCATGTTGTCGAGATATTAGATGAGATTGGAACTCTTCTTGAATTGACAGGAGAGAATCCTTTCCGTTCACGCGCTTATCATAACGCCGCTCAAGTTATTGGTGGATTGACTAATGATCTTGATGAACTTATTCAAAAGGGAACACTTACATCAATCAAAGGCATTGGTCAAGGACTTGCGGACACAATTACGGAACTTATGCAAACGGGAAAGACAAAAATGCATGAAGAACTCCGTGCAAAGATTCCCGCAGGGGTTCTAGAGATGCTCCGCATTCAGGGCTTGGGTCCAAGAAAAATTAGGACGCTTTATGAAAAATTAAACATTAAGTCAATTGCAGAATTACGAGAAGCATGCGAGAAACAGCGACTTCGTTTACTAGACGGTTTTGGTGAAAAGACAGAAGAAAACATTCTTAAAAATATATCTCTTCTAGAACGCAGCAGCGATAAGCACCTCTATCCTCAAGCACTTGAATCTGCAGAGAAGATAATCGCAGTCATGAAAAAAATAAAAAGTGTGAAGCAATGTAATTATGCAGGTAGCCTCCGGCGACGCAAAGAAATAATTGGGGATATTGACATTTTGATAAGTGCATCTGATCGAGCGCGAACTGAAATTATATCGATCTTTACGAAACAGCTAGATGTCGAATCAATCGTCGCTACCGGCGACACAAAAGCTACTGTTATTCTGAAGAATGGAATACAATGCGATCTTCGGATTGTATCGGATAAAGAATATCCATTTGCATTAAATTATTTTACTGGAAGTAAAGAACATAATGTGGAAATGCGGTCGCTTGCACGTAAGCATGGCTTGAGTCTTAATGAGTACGGCTTCACACAAATTAGAGAATCTAAAGCAGGAAAAGCAAGCAAGCTGATTCCTTCATGCACTACCGAAGAAAAAATCTATAAAACTTTGGGACTTCATTATATCCCACCGGAACTTCGAGAGAATACTGGTGAGATTGAATTCGCAAAAAAGCATTCCATCCCAAAACTTATCGAATTTAGTGATATTCGTGGAACATTTCATTGTCACACGACAGACAGTGATGGTCTCAATTCACTCGAACAAATGATTGCGGCAGCGCAAAATCTTGGCTGGCAATACATCGGTTTCGCTGATCACAGTCAAGCCGCAGCTTATGCCGGTGGTATGACGCCCGTAAAAGCCCGCGAGCAAATGAGACGTATTGACCGTATGAATGAGCAAAGCAAAAACTTCCGTATCTTTAAAGGAATCGAGTGCGACATTCTTCCTGATGGTTCAATGGATTACAATGATGCAATACTTTCAGAATTTGACTATGTTATTGCATCTATTCATAACAAATTCAAAATGACGGAAGAAGAAGCAACAAAACGGATCATTAAGGCTCTGAAGAACAAATATGTAACGATGCTCGGGCATCCTACGGGCAGACTATTACTTCAGCGCGAAGGATATCCTGTAAATATGCTGGAAATTATCGTTGCCGCGGCCGATTATGGAAAGGCAATTGAAATTAATGCACACCCGATGCGCCTTGACTTGGATTGGCGGTTTCTGAAGTATGCAAAAGAAAAAGGAGTTCCCATTTTTATCAATCCGGATGCACACAATGTTGATGGGCTTGAGGATGTCCAATACGGTGTGGGAATTGCTCGTAAGGGTTGGCTTGAGCCAAAAGATGTGGTAAATACCTGGAGTATTCAAAAAGTTTTTAATTATCTCAAAATAAAAAATATGGAGAGAGAACAATGAGCATATACGAAGTGCTTTCTATGGATATTCCAATTCTTGCTTATTCCGTACTTCATCAGCCCCGTAAAACCGTGACTGCAAAAGAATATGCGAAGTCATTGCTGGGGTTTCGGGCAGAGTTAAAAGAGGAATCGGAAAAAATTCAAACTGCATGGCAGAACTATCTTTCAGACTTTACAGCAAAGACAGTGCAAACAACAAGAGGGAATCTATCTCAATTCTTATCCACACCGATCGAGTCTGATACGAGTGATATTCAACATATCATTAGTGAACAAATTGTTCAAACTGCAGAACAACTCTTACCGAAAATACACTATGGATTGATGGAAGGATATGATGGCAGGTTTCTCATTGAAGCACAGCAAGTAGAGATTCCAAAAGCAAGAGCACTTGGAGCACGATCATTCTTCCAAAACAAGGGATTTAAAATTGGCAGAAACAACTCTGCTGTCTTTGAGTCCCTGTTTTTTATAAAAGGAAGTTCTAATCTCGACATTTTAGAGCATCTAGTCCACAATCGCATAAGTACATATGCTTCTTTACATAGTGCAAAAATCAACCAATCTGAAGTATCTGCTCGCTCGTTGTACAATCTTTTATTTGTAGATGGTAATTCTGAGAACAATATAGATCATTTTGAACTTCAAGTGAGATTTGTTAAAGGGAAAGAATCATACGAGTTATTTCACAATGAATTAATCGAATCAATGAAGATTTTTCGTTTGGAGATACACGATCTAAATGTCTCTTTATGGCAAAAAAAACTCGGCTTAGGAATCGGCGAGGAGTATATTCTTCGCGTTAGAACAAAAGACCGTTCAACTTTACGCGCGGTTATTGCTGTCATTCAAAAACTTGTTAAAGGAAAGGATCTCGTAGCTAATTCACTTGGAGCAGGGATCTGGCTGGTAAAAGAAATTGTATGAGAATAGATGAAAGCTAGAATAAGTAAAATTATTGCTCGCCTTAAGAAAGAATTTCCACAGGCCAGAACAGCATTGGAATTTTCTAATCCATTACAATTACTTATTTCTACCATGCTATCAGCACAATGTACTGATGTTCGTGTTAATATAGTTACTCCAGCTCTTTTTGCTAAATATCGGTCGGTGAATGATTTCGCAGAAGCTGACAGAAGTGAATTAGAGACGGATATCAAATCAACGGGCTTTTACCGGATGAAGTCGAAACATATTATTGATGCAAGTAGGGCAATTGTAAAAGATTTTGGCGGTCAAGTTCCTAAGACAATGAATGAGTTAATATCTCTTCCTGGTGTAGGGAGGAAGACCGCAAATTGTGTCCTTGGTGGCGCATATGGCGTGCAAAGTGGAATTGTGGTTGATACACATGTCATTCGATTAACAAACCGGCTGGGATTGACGAAAAACGATGCTCCAGATAAAATAGAACAAGACTTGATGAAACTTGTACCTAAAAGAGAATGGTATCGCTTTAGCAATTTATTGATATTGCACGGACGTAAAACATGCAATGCAAAAAAACCGCTTTGCGAAAAATGTGTTCTCAATAACATTTGTCCTTCAAGTAACCAACGATCACTCACGTAAGAATACACTTTTTAAAGTAACCGATCGTTTAATATAACAATAGGAATACAAATGAATTACAATGACGCACTGAATCTAATGCAGGAATACACAAAGAGCGATGCACTTCGTAAACATATGTACGCAGTCGAAGCCGCTATGCGAGCATACGCACGAAAATTCGGAGAAGATGAAGAGGCATGGGCAATGGTTGGTATATTGCATGATTTTGATTATGAAAAGTATCCCACAATACCGGAGCATCCATTGAAAGGATCTGAGATTCTCAAGGAAAAGGGATATTCTGATGATATTCGAAATGCAATACTCGGCCACGCAAGCTTTACAAGTGTTCCGCGTGAATCATTGATGGCAAGAGTTCTCTATGCCTGCGACGAGCTCTGCGGTTTCATCGCTGCTGTTGCTGTCATCCGACCGAACAAAATTGCCGATTTAGAAGTATCCTCAGTTAAGAAAAAATTAAAGGACAAATCCTTTGCAAAAAATGTAAGCAGAGAGGATATTCAATTAGGTGTAAAGGAATTAGCTATTCCGCTTGAAGAACATATTAAGTTTGTCATTGAGGCTATGAAGGGAGATCGAGAAAAATTGGGGTTGTAAGGAAAGACCTCTAACACTTATTTGAAGACTGATATGGTAAGTGTTTAGTATCAAATAAAGCAAGTCTGGATGGCAAACACTATCCAACCTACATTACGCGAGTTATGAATGAAAACTTTATGGTTCCTTGTGCTTACATTTTTCGTAATTGTTATTGCACATTCACAAAACATTAAAATTGAGCCGCAACGATCCGAGCCAATTGTGCCTGATAGACCAGGACAAACAAATCCGCCTAATGTTATTTCTTCAGGTATCGTTCAGCTCGAAACCGGATTCTCGCGAGAAACCATAAACGCAGGTGGCATCCAGACGATCAATTACCTTTACAATACATCATTAGTGCGTATTGGCTTGATGACAAACTGCGAATTGCGGATGGTTGTCGAATATGCTGGTACAAGCACTGATAGCGGATCCCAATCATCTGCATTGCGAGGGTTCAATCCTGTATCCATTGGTACAAAAATCATGATATGTCCTGAAAAAGAAATTATTCCGCAAACAGCTGTGAATATCGCTCTCACACTACCATATATTGGAAGAAGAGAGTTTACGCCATCGTTTTTGGCGCCTTCCTTTTTTCTCTTAATGCAAAACTCACTAAGTGAAAAACTGGCACTCGGTTATAATCTAGGACTTCAATGGAATGGCGAACAACCGAACGCAACTTTAGTATACAGCATTTCACCTTCTCTGATAATAGCGGAAGGCTTGAGTGTCTTCGCAGAGTGTTATGGGTTTTCCACAGAGAAATCAACTTCCGACTATCGTGCCGATGTGGGCTGCGCCTATTTAGTCAACGATGATATGCAAGTCGATTTTTCTGCAGGTGCCGGCCTGAATACTGCTGCTCCGGATTCATTTGTTGCGTTTGGCTTTGCTTGGCGTTTTAATAATTAAAAAAATGCAAAATATTTTTAAAGAAATGTTTTCTTATCAATAAAGCTTAGTCAATCCGCTAACCATAACGAAAAAAAGAAGAAAGGAAGATTGCGGAAGGGGAAGCATAGAATTTTATCCACCCAAAAACAGCGGGCAACCGATTAAGATCGTACGGTGCATTTAGGAAAATGTGAGTACCTTCCTATCGAAGCTTACTATTTGAATCAGACATTATCAGGTGTAGTTACAACCTTTCAAACCTCGCTTGGAAGAATCTCAAGTATTTTGGTTCATAAACCATCTTCAATCCTTTTATAGACTTTCTACGATCAAATACCTCGTCAACTGCTTCAACCGTTACATCACAATGCGCTTGCGTATACACACGTCGTGGAAAGGTTAAGCGAACTAGCTCAAGCTTTGGATAGAAGTGATCTCCAGTTTCTTGATTTCGTCCCGCTGAAACAATACCACGTTCCATTGTACGAATTCCTGATTCAAGATAAAGTTCCGCTGCTAATGTCTGAGCAGGGAATTCTATTTGCTTAAGGTGGGGAAGAAAGGTCTTTGCATCCAGAAAAACTGCATGCCCTCCAACAGGGAGCACAATTGGAATACCAAGTCCAGTTAGCTTTTCACCAACATATTCGATTTGACCAATACGCGCTCTAATATGGTCCCACTGAACAGATTCTTCAATACCACGCGCCATTGCTTCCATATCACGCCCAGCAAGTCCACCATAAGTATGAAGGCCTTCGTAGATTACGACCATATTGCGTGCTTCTTCAAAAACATTCCATTCATTCAACGCTAAGAATCCACCAATATTAGTTAGGCAATCTTTTTTGCCACTCATTGTGCAAGCATCAGAATACGAACACATTTCATTAAGAATTTCTGCAATGGAATGATTTTCGTAACCTTTTTCCCGCACCTTAATGAAGTATGCATTTTCAACTGCTCTCGTTGCATCGAGCACAACGCGAATGCCATGTTTTAAGCAGTATTCACGAATCTCCTTTAGGTTCTTCATCTCAACTGGTTGACCACCAGCCATATTCACTGTTACACCTATAGTGATGTATGGAATCTTATCAGCACCGACTTTCTTTACAAGCGCATCAAGTTTATTAAGATCGACATTCCCCTTGAAAGGATGGAGGCATGCTGGATCGTGCGCTTCATCGATAATCACATCTACAAACTTCCCGCCAGCAAGCTCTTGATGAAGACGTGTTGTTGTGAAGTACATATTTCCCGGTACAAATGTTCCAGGCTTGATAAGAATCTTTGAAATAATATGTTCTGCTCCGCGTCCCTGGTGAGTGGGCACCAAATATTTGTAGCCATAATATTTTCGCACTGCTTCTTCGAGATGATAGAAATTTTTACTGCCGGCGTACGCCTCGTCGCCAAGCATCATCCCGGCCCATTGATTGTCGCTCATTGCATTTGTACCGCTGTCTGTAAGCAAATCAATGTAAACATCATCAGATTTTAATAGAAATGTATTAAAACCTGCATCTTCGAGAGCCCTTATTCTTTCTTCACGAGTTGTCATCTTTAATGGTTCAACGACTTTTATTTTATAGGGTTCTGCCCATGAACGCTTCTTATACTTTTCCATGCTCTCCTCATTATAAAGTTAATATTCTAGTTAGAAGAAGTTATACGAATTTAAATACACTTCCAACAACATTTTCTTGCACTTTACTTTCAGATAAACTATCTTCTATCAATTAATATTGATGCTTAATGGAGAATCAATGAAACATAAAATAGCACGTGTATACCTTTCCGGCGGAATGGAGTATGCAAAAAACGAGGGAATGGACTGGCGAAATGATATAAGTTCTTGGATTCGGGAAAATCTTGGTCACAGTATTTTTAATCCTAATATTGAAAGCGAAAAATATCTTGTTAAGTCCTTACCACATAGGAATTTTAGGTCACTTAAATCAACAGATATAAAGGCATACACAAAGATAGTCAAACAATTCGTCATTAAGGATTCTCGGGAAATCGCAACACGTTCTAATTATATTATCTGTTATTGGGATAAGAGTGCACAACGTGGAGCAGGAACGAAGGGTGAGCTTACTATTGCTCGATATTTCAATAAACCGGTATATTTTGTTACACATATGCCGAAGAAAGAAATTCCCGGATGGGTATTAGGATGTGTAACAGAATTTTTCAGTTCATTTGAATATCTCAAAGAATTCCTATTTTCAAAGTATTTATCTAGATAATAATGCTAAATAGCACTATTTGATTTTCCAGTCTGTAATTTCTATATTGTAGTAGTCTTAAAATCTAATGTTTCCTGTTGGGGGTGAAATGGCTTCGACGGGGATGAGGAAGCTTAGGACTGCGTGCCGTGGTCGCCGTGTCCACGAAAAAAAGCGGTAAATCATAAGTGCCAATTACGATTACGCACTGGCTGCCTAATATAATTAGGTAACCCGTTCTCTCCGGTTCTGCCCGTAGGACTTGGGATGAACGTCGACTAAAATGGGTTAGTTCCTTTTTGTACTCAAGGAGAAGGAATGAAGCCGTTGAAAAACGGATTACTTGAGCTGGCGAAAGATAAATCCAGCTTACCGGAGTTTCCTTTCGCGAGATCTAAAGGTAAGATATGCGCGTAGATGTCTTGGGAATCTTCTCTTCGGACCGGGGTTCAACTCCCCGCACCTCCACAATAATTAATTTTATATTAATATTCTTTCCATAACATATTCCAAATTTAAAAAGATACATCTAGAAGCTTAAAAATTAACTTCGCAAATTATTTCAGCGCAAACGGCATTCTTGTTGTATTAGAGAATAGCTATAAGGCTTGCATAGGAACTCTGTATGTCTGCTTTCCCTAAATTAGGAATCATTCTAAATCCAATTGCCGGAAGGGGACGTGCGATAAATATTGAAAAGCCTTTAATTGAATATTTGCGAAACCAAAATATTATTTTTCAACTTGAAAAAACTGAGAGACCAAAGCATGCTACCGAACTTTCAAGTCAAATGTGTAAAGAATTTGATGTTATTATTGCTGTTGGAGGTGATGGGACAGTAAACGAGGTAGCAGAAGGGGTTCTAGGGAGCACTGCAGCACTAGCGATCTTTCCAATTGGATCTGGAAATGATTTCAATAAGATAATTGGAATCCCCAAAACTATGAATCTTGCTGTTGATACAATAATTTCAGGAACGAAGAAGTTAATTGATCTTGGCAGAGTAGTAATACAAAATTCTAACGGAATAACTCAGATTAAGCACTTTATAAATACTTTAGGGATTGGAATTGATGCTCAAATTGCGAAAGAGATACAACGAATTAAATATTTACGTGGCTTACCTTTATACATTATTGCAGCTATCAAAGCATTAAGCACTTATTCACCAATCGAATATAGTATTTCTGATAACGGTACAACAAGAAATGAAAAAGCATACCTTATATGCGCTGGAAATGGAATCTACGAGGGAGGTGGATTTAAAATGTTACCTGGTGCTGATCCAAGTGATTCAAAACTGAGTATATGCATTATACGAAAGATGTCGGCATGGAATGCGATTACATTAGTACCAAAAATCATCCAAGGAACACATGGCAATCATAGCAAAATAACCATTTGGGATTCACAAGGTCTCAAGATTTCATCTCACGAACCATTTATACTCCATGGAGATGGTGAGATATTCGAAGAGAAAGCAATTGATATAACAATCGATTTGATTCCCAACGCCATTAATATGATTATACCAAAGAATTGAAGTATTGTGCTATAATGTATATTATGCAGAATAACTAATTCCCTTCTTGATCCTTGATATCCTCTTTTTCAATTTTGTTCGAACGGCATTCTTTTTTCTATTGAATTATTATAGTTATCAATTACTTTCAATACGTCAAGATCAACAAAGGAACCTATCTTCAATCTTCCATCGCCTGTAACTTCGCCAATCTGATTAGCATCAATTTTATTCTGACTACAAATTGATAAGACTTGTGCCAACTTGCTTGCATTGCACGATATTATTACTCTTGATTGCGATTCTCCAAAGCATATAAAATCTTTTCTAAATTTATTTGTCTCATTTCCAATCACTTCTATATGGCAACCAAGTTCCTTTTCTCCATTTAAGCTTTCAAGAACCGTTATAGCTAATCCACCATCTGAAATGTCGTGCATTGAATTTACAATATTTTTTGCTGCAAACTCTTGACAGACATTGTGAAGTCGTGCTTCATATCTTAAATCGATCTCGGGAGCATCACCAAGAATTTCATTTATAATCATAGAGAGATATTCTGACCCGCCAATTTCTCCTTTATTTACGCCTAACTCTACAATTATATCTCCAACCTGTCTGAAATGCGACCCTACAATATGTTCTACGTCATTTAACAAACCTAGCATACCAATTACAGGTGTTGGAATTATAGCACCGCTTGGTCCCTCGTTATAAAAACTAACGTTTCCACCGGTAACCGGAGTTGCAAATGCTGTACAGGCCTCTCGCATTCCAGCTATCGCTTCCGTGAATTGCCAATAGATTTCTGGATCATATGGATTCCCAAAATTTAGACAATTAGTAATCGCAATTGGCTTCGCCCCTACACATGCGACGTTTCTTGCCGCTTCGGCTACGGCTATCTGTGTACCTCGTCTCGGATTCAAATATACAAATTTCGCATTACAATCTGTCTTAAGTGCAAGCACTTTATGTGAGTTTTTCAAACGAATTACAGCTGCATCTCCATCCGCTAGTAGAGCACTGTTTGTCCGTACCATAGAGTCATATTGTTCATATACCCATCTCTTACTTGCTATGGATGGACGCTCTAGCAAGTTAATTAAGCATTCATTCATATCTTTTGGTGTAGGTAAAGATAATGGATTAAATTTTCTGCATTGCTCAATATAGATAGGTTTTCGTGTTTCACGGATATATACTGGTGCACCACTTCCGCCTAATACGAGTGTTTCTGCAGGAAGACTTGCCACTATTTCTTTATTCAACCGTATAATGATGTTTGGCTGATCTTCAACGATTCCAATCATCTCAGCCTCTATATCCCATTTTTTAAAGATGTTAGCTATCTCTTCTTCGTGTCCTTTTTCTATGATAAACAACATTCTTTCTTGTGATTCAGATAATAGGATCTCATAGGGAGTCATTTCTTTTTCACGTAATGGAATTTTTTCAAGATCCACTATCATTCCAGAATTCCCTCTCGCGCTCATCTCTGATGTCGAGCACGTTATTCCTGCTGCTCCCATATCTTGCACACCAATAACAAAACCACTTTCAATTACTTCCAAAGTAGCTTCTAATAATATTTTACCAGCAAATGGGTCACCAACCTGAACAGAAGATTTTTTTGCTTCAGATTTTTCCGAAATTTCTTCTGAAGCAAATGTAGCCCCATGAATTCCATCTCTTCCGGTTTTTGATCCGACTATCATTACTACGTTCCCTTTGCCTTTAGCAATTGCTTTCGCAATTTTGCCATGCTCCACAATTCCAACTGCCATTGCATTCAGCAACGGGTTATCTTTATATGACTCGTCGAAATAGACTTCCCCTGCTACAGTCGGTACTCCAAAACTGTTTCCATAATCGGCAATACCTTTTACAACTCTTCTGAATAAATGACTTACTCTTGGATCGTCCAATCGACCAAACCTTAAAGAATTTAAAACAGCAATTGGTCGCGCACCCATTGAAAAAATATCTCGCAAAATACCTCCTACTCCTGTTGCTGCACCCTGATAAGGCTCTACAGCTGAAGGATGATTGTGGCTTTCAATCTTAAATGCCACTGCAAGCCCATCGCCGATATCTACAAGTCCTGCATTTTCCTCACCGGCTTCTACCAATAAATGCGGACCTTTACGCGGCAATGTCTTCAACTGTGCTATAGAATTTTTATAGCTGCAATGTTCACTCCACATAACGCTAAAAATGCCTAATTCGGTAAAATTTGGTATTCGTCCTAATATTTTTAATATCCGCTCATATTCTTCTTCTGAAAGACCATGCTCTCTTACAAGTCCAATTGTAACTTCAGGATCAATTCCTTTCACCGGTAGATTTTTCAATTTTCTCATATCCAAAAATAACCTTATATAATATTTTTTAGCTCACCAATATTTAATTAAACCATTTTATATTTAAATCTTATATTCTGTTTTATGATAATTCAATTAAATTCAACTACAGTCACTCCTGTTCCACCTTCATTCCATTCACCTAAACGAAATGTTTTTACATGGGGGTACATTTTCACGAACTCACTAATCCTTTTTCTTAGCGCACCTGTACCTTTTCCATGAATAATATCAACGCGATGCAATCCTGCTGCATATGCATTATCGAGGAAAGTCTGGACCTGTGCAATGGCTTCATCACCAAAAAGTCCTCTTAAATCAATTTCATTTTTTGCCTCGGGAGCAGGAGCAACTGATGAAGAACTGGAATATTGTTTCTGTTTCTGTCGCTTTTGTTCTCTGTGCAAATCGGTTAGCGCTATTCGAAGCCTTGCATCGACGCAAAGGACGATAGCATGTTTTCCGTGAATTTCTAGTACTTCTCCCTTTTCATGTCCATCACGAATTCGAACGATATCGCCTTTTTCAATCGATTCAGTGCTCGTTGGAGTTGCTTGTTCGTCATTTGTGAATTTTTCTAGTTCTTCGCCAAGCTTTTTGAGGACCTGGTGTGAAGAACGCACAATTTCTCTTTGAGCGCCACTTTCACGAATCTCTTTTACTGAACGCTCAACTTTCAACTGAGCTTGCTGAACGATATCTTTTGCTTCCTCAATTGCTTTTTTCCGTATTGTTCCTAATTCGCGTTTTAATTGTGTCATCTTCTGCTCGTATGACAATACCATTGATTCTAGATGTTCTTTTTCCTCTGCTGTTTGATGCAATTGATGTTGATATTCTTGAGCCTGACGTTCAAGTTCCAGAATAAGCGATTCCAGCTTAGTTTTCTCATTTCCCATCTGAGCACGTGCTCGATTCAAAAGATTATGCGATATTCCTAAACGCTCAGCAAGCTCGAATGCATAACTGCTCCCTGGAATCCCGCTTCTGAAACGATAGGTCGGCGACAATGACTCTTGATCAAACTCCATAGAAGCATTGTCCATGCCTGGTGTTTCGTGAGCAAACACTTTTAACATACCGTGGTGCGTTGTAGCTATAGTGATTGCCTTCCTAGCAGTTAGGTCTTGCAGAACTACCGCCGCTAGCGCACCTCCTTCAGATGGATCCGTCCCCGCGCCAATTTCATCAATTAGTACCAATGATGATGCATCTGCTTCTTCCAGAATCTTATGTAGAGAATTCAAATGCGAACTAAAAGTGCTCAAATCGTTCTCAATTGATTGGTCGTCGCCGATATCGACAAATATTTTTTGAAATGGGAATATTTCTGACTCAGAATTCGCTGGAATATGAATACCTGCCTGGGCACATAATGTTAAAAGGCCAACTGTTTTCATGGCTACCGTTTTACCGCCAGCATTTGGGCCGGTGATGATAAGCGTTTGTGTGTCGCCACCAAGTTCTATGGAAAGTGGGACCGTTTTTTCCCTTTTGAGATGCTGAAGTAAAATTGGATGCCGGGCATTGGATAATTTAATATACGGTGCCGAAGAAATCATAGGTGGATTTCCACAAATTTCAATTGAATATTTCCCACGCGCGAAGATTACATCAAGTTCTGTAAGAACAGAAAAACTTACCGCAAGTGGTTCACGTATTTCGGCGACCTGTTTTGTAAGATCGGCAAGAATGCGATGGATTTCTCGCTGCTCGCGAAGTTGGAGCTCACGTAATGCATTGTTGAGCTCTAGCGATTCTGCCGGCTCAATAAACACAGTAGCACCACTTGATGAAGTAGAATGGATGAATCCTGGTACGTTGTGCTTGTATTCAGTTTTAATAGGAATTACAAATCTGCCATCGCGTGTTGTAACAATTTCGTCTTGGAGAAATTCCTGTTTTGCTACACTCCGAAGTATAGATTCAAGCCTTCTCCGCAGTGCTTCAGTTGCCAATACCATCGAACGCCGAATCTCACGCAATTCCCGGTTCGCGGTATCTTTTACAAAACCACGTTCATCCAGCGCTTCATTAATATGATGTTCAACAATTTTATCGGCGAACAATTGCTGGTGATAGATACTGATAGTTGGATATTGTGACGCTCGCTTTACAAGAAATACTTTGAGTGAACGAGAAACGCGAATTACAGATGCGATTTCTAATAATTCAACAATAGTAAGAACTTGGTTTTCGACCGTTGTCTTCTTTAGTGCAGCTACGATATTTTTAAATCCATCAAAGGGAATTGCAGCTTCGGCAATAAGAAGTTCTTTGGCTTCTGAAACTTTACGAAGTTCTAGTTCAATTGTTTTGCTATCGATTTGTGGTGTAAGACGAAGAGCAGTTTGTCTGCCAGATTCTGAATATGCAAGTTTACTTATCCGTTCAACTACTTTATCATATTCCAGCTTGCGCAGTGCGTCAACGAAGTTTGATGAAAGATTTGTTGACAGTAGAGACACTATAGATTTTACTTCCTGGCGATTTTGCTATTTGTTCAGAATTTGAGTTTACTATTTTTTCTGATCTGTTGATGTCTCGGTGGATCGAGGGCGAACTTTTTTTACTTTATCTTTATCAGGAGATTCAGGCGAACCCATATCCTTTAGTTTGTCGAGTACATCGGGACCAACAGTCGATGTGAGATCCAATATTTGTGGAGCGATATTTACAACTGACTTGTAAAATTGTGAGTCACGTTTGTTTTGATTGTCAGGAAAACCAGACATTGCAAAGATAAAGAGCAGTGAGCTGACAAAAAGGACTCCCTCAAGAAATCCCAGAATTATTCCACCGATTCTATCGGCAATTCCGCCGATTTTGTAATTCTTAGCAATGATTCTATATAAAAATCCTTGCATGAGAAATAAACCAAGAAAAATACATAAGAATCCATATATCGGTGCATTTTCTTGGCTTGCCCCCGCATGCTCAGCTAAATATTTGCCAACATCATGCATATAGAGTTGAGCTAAAATGAGACCGGCAATAAGCACGACGATCGCAACAATTTTCCTTACAATACCGTCACGTACACCAAACAAAATACACATAAGGGTTGGAATAAAGATTAAAATGTCCACTAACATTTCATTATTCTCCTAATTGTTGTTTGACTACTTCCTGAACGACTTTCCCGTCAATCTTGCCTTTTAATTCTTTCATTGCAGCAGGCATCACCTTTCCGAAATCTTTTACAGAGACGGCCCCAACTTCAATGATTATTTTTTTTACTATATCCACTGCTTCTTCTTTGCTCATTTGCTTAGGAAGATACTCGTTAATGATTTCTAATTCACGCTGTTCTTGATCTGAAAGATCCGTCCTACCGCCTTTTTGGTACATTTCTATTGCTTCTTTTCGCTTCTTTGCCTCAGACAACAAAATTGTCATTTCATCCTCGGGAGTAATAGCCGAACCAGTTCCGCGCTTAGAAAGTTCTATGATTCTTGATCGAATAGATCGAATCGTGTTCAACTTAACGCTGTCGCCGGATTTCATTGCAGCTTTAAGATCATCGTTAATCTTTTCTGTGAGTGCCATTCTTTTTACCTTTCATCATATAGGTAAATAAAAATATTTTTTGTTTTTTTCCGTAATCCGTGACAGATATTGATAAATCACGGTGTTTTAATTTACCTACATTAAAAAATACAAAATAAATGGCTTATCTGCCAATGATGTGCATTAGTTTAAAATAATTGGTTAGTGTTACCAATGGGTGAAGCTATAATCCTTCTCTCTTCCATAGCCGATAGTGTCCACTGCACAGAGTGGACAGAAAAGGCACGCATGATGTTTTGTTTGACGAAGCGTCAGACTTAACTATTTAGAATGGACTCAACATTTCGGGATTATGCAAATAAATCGTGACCGCATAAGCAAAAGGATGATTGCGACTTTGAACTGCCTGCGAAGAGTTGCATATCAGAATTCGGTGTATTTTCTAGCGTTCCCCTTTGACTTTATAACAGGATATTTCTTTTCATTAGCCTTCAGCTTGTTCTTAATGGCCTTTTCAATATTTACACCGGATTCATGAGCAAGTAAAAATGAATAAATTAAAACATCCGAAAGTTCTTCAGCAATCTGTTCGGAATTGACTTCATTATGTTTCTTCCATAAAAAGAGCTCATTGAGTTCTGCTGCTTCAATGCTTATCGCAAGTGCTAGATCTTTAGGATTGTGAAATTGTCTCCAATCCCTTTGATCGCGAAACTTGATAATTTCTCTCATCAATTTTGAGATAATATCATTTTTAAATTCCATGAATGATTTCCTTTTGTTCAATATCAATGTCCATAACTACTCATTTATTCCAGATGATATTAAAAACACGTCTTCGCCTGTCAGGTATGCAGCTAAATCGCGAAAGGATTTATTATGATAAGTCTCAGATATTTTCACGAATCAATGCGATAACGTAATTGCATAAATCTCAATGGAATAGAATATATTTCGCATTTAGAATCGTACTATTTTTTATCGATATCTTTATCATCACTGGAAGAAATGTTTTTATCCAATGAAAGATCGATCATCTTGAACTCTCCGCCAGCCGAAGTTGTTTGGGATGCCGTTAACCCCGACAGTTTCTTAACAGCAACGGATATTCTCTTAAGCATTTCAAGCCATCCTTCAAAATCTTTTCTATAATTATCCGGCAGTTCATGTCGTAAGCGAGATTGCAGAGGTACCATGACCGCCGTGAGCG
>JBEKLV010000270.1:0-5998 GCA_050008835.1 Bacteroidota bacterium
AAAATTGATTTTAGCATTTCATTCGATTACATTATTGGCACTAATCGATACCCAGAGTTGCACATTTCGAAGAGGGTTCAATAAAGAGAGGTATTTATTGGATGAAGTGTGTGTCATATCATAGTGTGAATCATAAAGGCGATTATTTTTCAAAGATTTATTCATTTAAAAAAGGTCTATTTCCCCTTGAAGCTCAAGTAAAATGGGAGTGTGTAAAGATCGCCTACGTTTTGCGCTTGCCTCTCGTAATAACACATTGAAAAGGAAAAAACTTGTAAGCCGATGTCAATATTAATCAGTTTGTTCCTTGGTGAGTGCACTTTATCTGCCTAAAGGGAAAAGAACATGAGAACAATTATTGCGATATGTTTACTAGTATCTCTTGCTACCGCTCAACAGCTTAATCGTCGGATGAAAGTGGAGTCATTTGGCGAATCTCGCAAAATCAATATGGAACCGGATAAATCACTCATGCTGGTTCATTCGCAGGTGCAGAACCTTCGGTTCGATAGCAACCGGAAGATCGATAGAGTCAATCAGGTTTCATCGAGTGATTGGGAAGTATGGCTGCCAGCGGGAACTCACATCCTTAAGATCGACGCAGCAGGATTTGAACGCTTAGAGTTACCTGTTCAAAACTACGGCAAGAAAAAAGCCTATGAACTGAAAATCATTGCCGTCGATGTTACTTCCGCCAACAACGCTGAGGAGAACTTAATCGATGTGACATTTCAGCTCAATGAATCGAATGTATTTTCTTCCTGCAATGAACTGGCGCCGACACTCACAAAAGGAAACGCGATCGCCTACAAAATTCCCAAAGGGGATTATACCTTCCGTTTTCAAAAAGATGGTTTTGCAGATGAGGTGCAAAAGATTTCTGTTACAGAAGCAATCACAATCACCATTGAATTAAAACAGGGAACATCGACAAAGACAACTACGCCTCCGAGCAAAGTAGTCGTTAAATCCGACCCCCCTGGAGCAGAAATTCTGATCAACGGCCAGAAATATGGTAAAACGCCATTTCAAGGAGAAATCGTTGCCGGCACATGTCAACTAGCACTGCGCAAGGCATTGTATTATCCGAACATTTCAACCTTCACAGTAGAAGAAGGGAAAGCCCTGGAATTGCCGATTAATCTCAAATCGCGGTTTGGTGATGTTGCGATTGACAGCAATGTGCAAAAAATTGTAGTGATGGAGTTTGATGTACGAGAAGGTGTTTCTGTCGGAACTGCGGCATCACTTTCCGATGTGTTTATTTCGCAGCTTGCGGCCACACAGGAATTTGAGATAGTGGATCATAACAGGATCAAAACAATCCTGCAGGATCAAGAGTTTCAACAAAGTGTGCCGTGTTCGCAATCGGATTGTATTGTGGAAGCCGGTAAAATTCTAGGAGTAGGGAAATTATTTGTGGGAACGGTCGGAAAGATAGGAAGGATTTTTTCCGTGAACATTCAGATGATTGATGTGACAACGGGACGAATTCAGATGAACAAAAATTACCAGCATGATGGAGATATAGAAGAACTTGCACAGGAGATAATACCGAATTTGGCATTACAAATGGCAGGAGAACTCACTAAGAAAGATTTGTCTAGTAAAAATGTTGTCAATAAAAGTTCATCAAAATGGTTGTGGTATGTGGGAGGCGCTGCGGTGGTAGCGGGTGGAGCGGCATATTATTTCCTTGCTCCAAAGAAGAACAGCACGACACAAACAAGTGACATATTGCCTGGAGCACCGAGTCTGCCGTGATTGTGATTACACAGATTTCGCAGATTAAATTGGATAGACATACAAGACAAAGAGAATCCTCAAGTCTTGCAGAAATAAGGATGAGGCGAAAATGAAAATAATTGATACGAATTATTCTATAAACCTTGTCAAATCGTATAAGTTATTCTCAGGCTTCCTGCTTTTCGGAAGGTTAGCTCCGTTTTTCCTTTTCCTCTTCTCTATTCAAGTTGCTTCCGGCCAAAACTCCTGGCAGCAAACTGGTGGACCTGAGGGTGGGAATATTTCTTCTTTCGCTACTATTGGTTCAAATCTTTTTGCCGGTGTTCACGGTTGGACGGGTGGCATGTTCCTATCGACAAACAATGGTGTAAGCTGGTCGTCGGCAGTGAATAATGGATTGTATTCAGGAGATGTGAATTGTCTCGCAGTCAGTGGTATGAATCTGATCGCCGGGGGATGTGGAATGTATATATCGACGAATAATGGCGCAAGCTGGACATCGCCAAATTATGGATTTAATGGATACATAAATTCGATCGCAGTCAGTGGTACGAATCTTTACGTTGCAACGAGTAGCGGCCTGGTATATCTCTCAACCAATAGTGGAGGAAGTTGGACACAATTCGGGACTGGTTTACCGAGTGTAAGTATCACTTCGCTTGCTATTATTGATACGAATATCTACGCAGGTACTTATGGTGGCGGAGTATATTTGATAACGAAAAATGGAACTACCTGGGGGACTGTAAATAATGGGCTGACTAATATGTTGATTCAATCACTTGCAGTCAGTGGAACGAATCTCTTTGCCGGGACGAATAATGCTGGCGTATTTCTTTCAACGAACAAAGGGGCAAGTTGGACATCTGTAAATACTGGATTAACAAGTAATAATGGATATGTGAGTTCAATTTTCGTTAACGGTACAAATCTGTATGCTTTGTGTGGTTGGAGCGGAATATATTTATCCACGAATAATGGCACAAGCTGGACACAAGTGGGCAATGGATTGGCAAATACCTGTAATGTCAATGCGCTTACAGTGAGCGGGACAAATCTCGTCGCTGGAACTGGTAGTGGTGTTTTTATTTTATCAAATAATGGAAACACATGGGCTCAGGCTAACAATGGACTTATAGGAACGCAAGTAACTGCTATGGTTGTGAGTGGAACAAATTTGTTTGCCGGAACTCATGGCAACCCCGGTGGAGTGTTCCTATCCACAAATAATGGTGCAAGTTGGGTAAACACCGGAGTGAGTTCTGATGTGAGCTCGCTTGTAACTAATGGGGCAATTCTTTATGCGGGAGGATGGGGTGTATATTTTTCAACAAGTAATGGGAATTTCTGGACACAAACAAGCGGGATAAATGGTTATGTACAAGCAGTCTTGATTAAGGGATCAAATCTCTTTGCGGGGACTAACGGCGGTGTTTTTTTGTCCACGGATGACGGAACAAGCTGGACTGCGGTTGACGATGGACTAACGAATACAAATGTAACTGCTCTTTATACGAGTGGTCCAAATCTCTACGCTGGTACAACCGGAGGTGGTGTATTTTTATCCGCTGACAATGGTAAAAATTGGACAGAGATAGACAACGGATTTACGAATGCAAATGTCAGTGCAATCCTCATTAGTGGTTCAAATCTCTTTGCCGGGACTAATGGTGGCGGTGTGTTTTTATCCACGAATAACGGCTCGAGTTGGACAGCAGTGAACAATTGGGGATTAAATACAAATGTGAATTCTCTCCTAATGAATGGGACAAACCTCTTCGCTGGTACAAGCGGAGGTGTTTTTGTCTCGTCAAATAATGGAACAACTTGGACACCGGTGGGAAGTTTTCCAAATACATCGAATCAGCTGATAATGTCACTTGTCGTAAATGGAACATATCTCTACGCTGGAACTAATATCAGCGGTGTTTGGAAATATCCATTAAGTTCTATATTGCAATCGCCTACGGTCATCACTTCCTTTTCGCCTACAACAGGCACCATTGGAACAACTGTCACAATTACAGGTTCTAATTTTAGCCCGACAACGACAAATAATGTGGTGTACTTTGGTGCGGTCAAAGCGGTTGTGAATAATGCCACATCGACTTCACTTACAGTTACGGTTCCCGCTGGTGCAACATACCAGCCAATTTCAGTAACGAATCTCACAACAGGTTTAACAGCATTATCGCAAAAGCCATTCATTGTAACTTTTCCTGGTTCAACTACAATTGATGCCGGCAGCTTTGCTACAAAGATAGACATTGCTATGCGCTCCGGTCCTAACGGTTTTACTTTAGCAGATGTAGATGGAGATGGGAAACCAGATCTTGTAGTGGCAAATAGTTATAACAATTCTGTATCGGTCTACCGAAACACGAGCACGAATGGAAATATTTCATTTGCTTCAAGGATAGATTTTGCCGTAGGAAATAATCCGAATCGTGTTGTTATAGGAGATATTGATGGCGATGGAATACCTGATATTGCGGTAGCAAATCAGGGATCGAATACGATTTCGGTGCTTCGGAACTTGAGCACCAGTGGAAATATTTCCTTTGCATCTAAGGTGGATATAAATGTCTGGGGAGGTACCATTGGTCTTGCCATCGGAGATATTGATGGAGATGGAAAACTTGATCTTGCTGTAACGGGCACAGGGAATAATGCAGTTTTAGTTTGCAGGAATGTCAGCACGGCAGGGAATATATCTTTTTCACCGATACTAAGTTTTACAACGGGGTTCAATCCTCAAGAGGTCATCATAGGAGATGTAGATGGTGATGGTTTGTCCGATCTTGTTGTGACAAATCAGAGCAGTAATACAGTGTCTGTCCTTAGGAACACCGGTAATATTACATTTGCTCCGAAGGTGGACTTGACAACCGGTATTGGGCCAAACTGTGTTGCCATGGGAGATATGGATGGAGATGGCTTGCCTGATATTGCAGTTACGAATAGTAACGGTAATACAATCTCTATTTTCTGGAATAAAAGCACGAGTGGAAATATATCCTTTAGCTCTAAAACTGATTTTACAACCGATAATAATCCGTACGGTATTAAAATATCTGATATGGATGGAGACGGAAAACTCGATCTTGTTGTCGCAGATCAAAGTTCTAGTTCAGTCTCGGTCTACAAAAATATTGGTTCAAGTGGAAATATTTCATTTGCAGCGAAGGTTGACTTTGGAACTGGCAATAATCCCATGGGCATTGTTCTCAGCGACGTGGATGGAGATGGGAAGCCGGATATTTTGGTGACAAACCAAAACAGCAATACAGTTTCAGTACTTCGCAACATACTTTTTCCCATACCTCAAAATCTTACAAGCAGTGCCAGTAGCGGCCAGGTAATGCTGAAATGGAACAAAGTTGTTGCAAACCGTTTCTTTAAATATTGTATCTACATCGGAAAGGATTCGACTGCAGTAGCAATCAAGGATTCCACTTCTGTGGGAAATAACAACGATACGATAAGAACAATTGCAGGATTGACAAACGGCACTGTGTATTACTTCCGTGTTACTGCAATGGATAGCTCAAGGTTGGAGGGCGGGAAGAGCTCTGCAGCGGTTGCAACACCTACTGTGCTTAACGCTCTTCGAGAGTATAACCCGGATGCTAACACAGTTCTATTGATGCATATGGATGAAACATCCGGGAGTAGTCTGTCCGATGCAAGTAATTTTGGAAATAATGGAACGACGACTGGAACAACGATTGTTAGTGGTAGATTCGGACAATCACGAAATTTTAGTGACCCAAATGACAATATTACTGTACTTAACAGTGTTTCACTCAATTTTGGATCAGGACCGTTTACCGCTGAACTATGGCTAAAGACAAATGCTGATTCTGGAAGTGTATTTGGTAAATATAGCGGCTCTGTACATTATAGTATGGGATTTGCTTCCGGCAGTAGAATTGCCCCAGTCATTAGTGATGGTTTAAATAGTGCAAGTCCTTGGTCATTCAGGAGTGTTGGAGATGGCAAATGGCATCATGTTGCAGAAGTTCGCGATGCATCTACTTTCAAAGTATATATCGATGGTGTGTTAGATAACCAGACATCTTCTCTATTGGTTGGAAGCACGGATAATACCGGCTCTTTCTGGATTGGTCAAAATAGTTCTCTTGGGATGGTCGATGAGGTGCGTCTCTCCAAGATCGCCCGCTCGCCGCAGGAGTTTAATCTCCAGCTTCCACCAATAAACCTTAAAGCAACACCCTCAGGGACAACCGTT
>JBEKLV010000271.1:0-4246 GCA_050008835.1 Bacteroidota bacterium
CGCGGAGAGTCTCCGGCACAAGCAACTTAAACCCTCGAAGTTGTATCCCAAACAGTTGTGGGTTTGCCGGTTGCTTAGCGACCCATTTCTTGCAAGCAGATTCCAACAGTTCCGGTTTGTAGATACTTCGCGCCGTTCCATCCGGACTGAAAAGTTTGTCAGTAAAGGCCCGCCCCAATCCAGCGGCAAGCAGTTCGACATTCCTCTCATCGGATAGTTCATTTTTCAAACGTGACTTGGCTTCCATATCATTTTGTGCCTGCGCATATAGTGAAACGAGATAGATTTCTTTCCAAAGCGGATAGTCTTTTGGGCGATCCCAGGTTGTAGGCGCGCTTGAAGCCGAAGTCAGAACTTCATGTCGGATTTCTGCATGAGCGAGCTCTAACAGAATTCGCAACTGTGGTCGTGCTACAGCAGCCGGGTGAGTAATAAGGTTCTCAAGTTTTTTGCGTGCAGCACAAATTTGGCAATGCGATTTATCAAACCATGGTAGCGGCATGGTCACCATGAATGATATCTTCGTTTCGATTTGCGAATATTCAGAGATTCGCTGATAGAATCCAACCGTATTCGGATCTGTTCGAGACAACACAATCGAGACGCGTATATATTTCGGTTTAAAACTGCGACCGTAATCAAGGACTTGCTGCAAAGTTTTGCCCGTCGCTAACGCCGGCATGATGAACCACATTGCGGATGTCGGGCTGGCCGCTGCTGGAGGCGCTTGTAACTGGTCGCGTGTAAGTGAAACAACCCTCGACATTCCAGGCAGAACCTTTGCAGCGATTTCTTCAAGACCGCTGCCTTCGGAAAGAACAAAAACAGGCATTTGTGATGGATCCACTCCCAGAGTGGTCGTGATGTCAACGTATTCGCGTTCTAACCACCCTGTTAGCATCTTGCGAATGCTTTGAAAGCCCCTTCGAAAAGGGGCAAAATAAAGAAGATGTTTATCGCCAAGTTCGAAATGGCCAGGCCGAATCGATGAAGTATCGTCAAGCAGCTTAAGCACAGCCTCTTCATTCTCGGCGCCTCTTTCGGCAATTGGATACCTAGTTGGTGAGTGAGTTCTCTGGTCGATAATGGCAACTTCGCTTAGAGGAACTTCAAGCGGGCGTTGAATTATCGGTGTGAGTTCAGTTCGATAAGGTGCATATACCGGAATTTGCAATGGTTTTTCGGCACCCTCGAAAGACAAATATCCACGCCCACCTGCCCGGCCATCTACCACTGCTACAATGCTAATAGATTCTGGGAAAGAATATCTGTTAAGGAACTGCTGGATCCACATCGCCCTAACGAGTGCATCGCATAAGAAGACGATGCGCGGTTTCTGATTCGGAAGCGAACTCACTTCGGTGGCCAAAGATGCGGCGCTGTGCGCGGAGGCATCGAGCAGCAATGGCTTAGATGATGCGTCAGGCATAAAGCTATATGCATGCTCAATCAAAGTCTTGAGGAAATTAACATTGTAGATCAAAACATTAGGCATTAAGGCTCGCAGTCGTTGGCCAAGCCACATCGCCAAATGAAAGCTACCAAATGGATTCTCAAGAATCTTTCGCACCTCATAGAACTTCGTCAGGTAGTATCGTCTTTCTATCAGGAACAATCCGTTGTCGTGAAATATTGGAGCGGACTTCAATATTCTTTTAACAGCAATAGCTCTTATGTGACTCAGAAGGTCGTCCACCGTAACATATGGCCCGTTTGGCAGTTGAACCGCCATTTTTTTATACAACGTCGCCTCAGCGTGATGAATGCTTCCATACGCTTCACAAACAATATTGGAAGTTCCCATTATCAAAAGCGCGGGATCGCTGGTCACGGAGTTCCGCTGCGCTGCTTTCTCCTGCACTTTTACCCAGTGTTCTTGTAGCTGTTCAAATTGTTGAGCATCGACAAGTAGTAATAGTCCTTTACCCATCCTAGGAATGTGCGCAACCAATTCGGCGAATGCGCAGAGAACCTTACTGGGAATACCACTTTTTTCCAGTCCGCATACTACCAAAGCACAATTATTGGAAGACACGCGAAGACTTTCTATGAGTTCGGCTTCTAGGCGCAGCAAATGTTCTTGTTGCTGTAATTCGTTTGCGGCGACCTCCAATATGGAACACATTCTAATCGGAAACACTGCTGTAGAAGTCGTTTCGACGATTGACCTCTCTGGTGTTTCGGGGCGAACCAATTTCCCGGTCGGTGTCTTGTTAATCGGAACTCGAATTGTGACAATTGTTCCGTGCAAGAAGGCAAGTTTTCGCCTGCGCGGGAGATTCCAAAAGAAAACGCGCGGTTTCGGATTTTTAATGTCAACAGAAGAATAGTCGATAGTCCCCAGTTTTCCGGCTGTGCGGATTATGATTTGACCTTGGTAAAAACGGGCAAGGGCAAGGTTTTCGTAAAGACCGGTGGCCAGTGCTTGAGGTTCACCCTCGTAACTCGCCAGCCAAGCTTTTATTCTATTCTTCCGCCCCTCTTCATTGGAAGTCGAAGCATACTCGAAAGCATAGAGTATTGTGCGCTCAACTTCATCTCGAAGCTTACGAGTAAGTTGATAGCTCACAGACTCGTTGTAGTCAGTTGGCACATGCTTTCTAAGCGTTTTTACTAAATTTAAAGACGATGAATCCGCCACACTTACTTCGATATAGCCTCTGCTACCAAACGAAGCAATCAATGGGTGTGGTGAACGATCCTTTTCTGAAGTATCAGATTCAAATGCGGCATAATGGCTGTTGATGCCTTTTGCATGTGTAAAGGAATTGTCCAGCAACTCAGATAATATGATATTCCTAAATCGGCCACTGCTAATGAATTCTGGGATGTCATCAAGTTCCAACAATAGCTTTTGTCCCTTTTCAGAATTGAGGTCATAACAGTAAGTCTTGTATTCAGACTCGGATGCAAAGCTGCGAAGGGCTGCAAGTTTGTTTCGCCGAAATCTCCTGTGAGATCTGGCGATATTTGTAATTTTTCCGCCAAGCCGTTCGACAGCTGCACGAAAATCAATTGTTTCTATGAACGTCGAAGCAAAGCTTTCATTTTCGGGCAGGCGGCAGCAGATCTCCCCACGCTGCTTGGAAACCTCATAAAACCAGCAGAGGAGTGATGTTACACCTAAAGGTGAAATCCACGTTGCGGAGCGAAGGTCGATATCTAGGCGTTTAGCCGAGAGAGATTTCTTATAGTTCGATGCAAGAGCTTCTTCAATCAATTGAACCCCAAGTTCACCTTGTAACGCAATTGGATCATCTCGTCTCATATCAGTCATTCATAGCGTTTTATTTTGGTAAAACTTTCTGCGTGTGATTGGAGCTAAAACAATAATTTCATTTAGTGGTTCCTTCAACGATTTTGATTTCGGCGGTGCAGGCTTGTAAGGCAAACGATATCTAATGTCTGACTTCCTTAATTAGCGGTTTCAAGAGCGACACAATTCGCTTTACAGATCGGTCCATGTTTCCAGAATCTTTTTCTGTCGTCTGCCAAATTTTGTCTGTGGGGGAAGCAAAAACTTTGTTTACAGATTCAATTATGAAGGAAGCATATCTTTCTCGCTCTGCATCTTTGGTTTTATCAACTAACTTCTCAACCAACTCTTTATATGGAACAAGTGAGATGGAAATGTTGCTTCTAATAGCATATTCCTCCTCCAATCTGCGTTCTCGAGAGTATTGGACCGCACAAAAGCCAATAGCAAATGCCATCGGAATTGAGAGCGATAATTTAACATAAAACGCAGCATTAATTCCCTGCGCCGCAGCACTTAACCCAAGCCAAATTGAAAAGCCCACTGATATCAAAATCAAAACCCCGATTGCCTTAATCCAAAATCCCTTGGTTGCAGCGAGTGTTTCTTGTCGTGTTTGAAACGAATGAAAAAGCGAATGGCCGGTTGCTCGAAGAATTGATTCTTTAATTTTGTCTTCTAGGTTCTCAAGCTCCAATGTCAATTCGACCGTTTTTGAATTGTTTTTTTCGACTGTTTCATTCGCCTTCTGACCGGTTATGTCGATCAGTTTTCGATATTCGTCCACCTTGGCATAAAATTCTTTTATACGTTCCTCTAAAGCCGTGAGTTCTGATGAAGTTGTTTTTATTTTAGACAATTCATCAGTGGAATTTTTTTCGTTTTTCTGAACCGTTGCAAATAGAACATCTGATTGATTTTTTGATTCATTAATCGTTTTAAGATGTGCGCTCGTTGTCTCAACGTTGGTTTTTGCAGTTTGGAGCTCTC
>JBEKLV010000272.1:0-4197 GCA_050008835.1 Bacteroidota bacterium
GCTTTCTTCTGGGTCGCTAGTGCAGAATCAATATCAGCTTCTTGATGCGCAAGCACAGAATCAATTCTAGCTTTGCTAATATATGTTAAAGCTATATAATGATATGTTAAAGCAGTATCGGGCATTACGACTGCAGCCATATTGTATTCTTCAATTGCTTTATCATAATACTGGGTGGAGTCACTGCTTGCATGTTTTGCTAAACTAACACCGTTGTTCATATGCTGTCCCCAAAACAGCACTCGATATGTATGAATTTCAGTTGCATACTTATCCGAAATTTTATTTGCTTCATTGAATGCTTGATTCATTCCAACGAGGTCATTCAATTGAGTTCCACGAAGACGGCCAAGGTAATACCAAGCATCCTGATTTATCGGATTCTTCTGAACCTCTTTTTCATATAATCGTGCAGCTTCAGGGTAGTTTTTATTTTGTTCTTGTACTTTCGCGCCTGTGAAATCTGGAGAACCGCATTGAAATCCTTGAATCATAAATCCCACAAGGAGCAATGCAAAAAACAAATAGAATAAATTACTTTTCATGGATCGTATCCTTCATATTGATTTTTTTGAATTAAACGTAATATATAAAAATTAATATACCAAAAGGTGCTGGCAGAAGCAAGATTAAATTCGCGAACAAACTGCTGTTTTATTTAAAGCGCAATATTAAAAAAAGCCCGGCAAAATATACCGGGCTTATATAAAAGTGTACTAGAGCGATTTCACTGCTATGGTACTATATTGATGGAAGTCGTATCTTTCCAAATGCGCATTTGTGTGGAATGATTTCGGATTTCGGGTGGGAGAAATTGTTTCCGAAAGCGCGGCTGAACAACAACGCGCATCGGCTGTTGATTATCTTCCTCGCTGGGAACATTAATTTCCACGCTAAAGAATTCTTCTCCGCTAAAAAACTGATCAGGAGTTGAGAATTGTACATTTCTAGGTATACGTTGGAATCCTTTTGCCATAATCTTCTTAAGCATCGCTTCTCTTCGAACTTCCGCAACGGCAAAATTCTCTTCCACTTGCCGTCGGAGACTATCGAAATTGATATGAATTTGTGAATACATCATTGTGTCCGGGGTGATAATTACAAAACGATCACTTTGCGGAAATTTGGGAATACGTTGGAAATAATTGCCTGCTTTTCCAGCCGGTACACTCCTCACTGTTACGGTGTAAGGTGCATTGTTGGCTTCAAGCAAACGCTCGAAATTCACTCGCTGAAGAGGTTCCAAACATGAAGCAATATTTGTTACCATCAATCTATTCAATTTCGGTAGATCAGGTGCAATTGCCATTGTGTTGTTCTCACCGATTAATACAGACGTTTCGATACGCCTGCCAGTTAAATCCAATAGAGAATCAATAATTTTTTTCTGTTTGGCAGATGGCTTTACTTCAGAAACAAAGCGATCAAACGTAACCGACTTAGTTTTGTTCTTTAAATTATTCCCAACTTCTATACGGTATCCTTTCTCTGATTGTTCATCTACGCGAAGCGCAGTCTCTGATTTGTCATCAAGTTGAAGTGTGCCAAAGAGTGAAAATTGCAATGCACGTTCTTTATCTACTTTGGAAAAAAGCGGTAAGAGAGAACCCTGTAGAATTTTATTTTTGTACACTTCTTTAACTGCCTGCGATTTCTCCGAGAAGAACTGTACGAATTGCATCCGATTTTGAATGACTAACGTTCCTACGACCACAACAACAGCAGTAACCATAATAGAGATCGCAGGAAGAAACTTACGCGGGAATGGAAGAAGATTGCGTTCTTCTTCTTTCTGCTCTTCCATTGCCACTGCAAAGCGAGTCCAGAAACCAATATTAGGATTCAACTTTGGCTGTGATGCCAATAATATTTTAAGATTTTTTAGTTCTGCAACGTGTTTTCTTACAGATTCATCTTCCGCTAGCAAGGATTCCACTTGCTGCGCCTCTTTCTCGGATAGTGCGCCATCGATATATTGCGAAAGCAACGCGTCCAATTTTTGTTCTTTCATTTTTTTCATGATTGCACTTCCTCCATTAACGGCTTTAATGCTTTCCTCAGCATTGCCCGTGCTCGGGAGATTCTTGATTTCACGGTGCCAAGTTGACACTGCATCACTTTGGCTATTTCTTCGTACGAAAGTCCTTCTATGTCCTTCAATACAACCGCTGTTCTAAATTTTTCCGGCAAAGTCTGTAATCCCATCGCTACCAATTCCTGTGTATCTCTGTTTTCTGGAGAAACTGAAAGGCGAACATTTAATTCTTTTTCAATTCCGTCATCAAGCGTTTGAAAAGAAAAGAAACGGCGCGCTTTTTTCTTTCGAAGTTCATCCCTGCTTTTATTTACAGCAATCCTGTAGAGCCACGTGTAGAATGATGCTTCAAATCGAAAATGCGGAAGTGCTTGATATGCTTTAATAAACACTTCCTGCGCAAGATCATCGATGAAGTCACGATCGTGAAAAATTGAAAACAGCAAATTGCGAATCCGCTCTTGATAGCGCTCCACAAGAAAGCGATAAACATCGAGATCACCGCTCTGAAATGTAGTAATCAGTGCCTCATCGTCCATTTCTCGGAGAACTTCGGCATTGGGTTTTGGCTGTGCTTGATCGTTGATCATGGAGTTCGTATTATTCATTCTTAGAAGTGAAGTTACAAAACTTCTTCCACGAACTCCAATATGTTCAGGATTCTCATGTCCATTCCATTCACTACGCGGAAATGGAACCGCCATGCTTCCTCCAGTATTTCTCACTTCCATGGTTTTTTCGCAATGTTCAGTTTTTTTCATGTATCCAATGCAACTGATACAATAGACGCTTTTTATCTTTAATTGTTCCCCGGTGCGCTATAAATGGGGGAAATACCCTTGCGCAAAAGTGTCACACTATTATATTGCAACGCCTTGCTTAGATCCGATATCTTAGCAAGGCGTTTATTTCTTTTGGTTTTGGAAAAAAAAGATATTATTGAGACAATTTCATCATAGCAGAGGCAGCTAAAAGGACAGGACCGAAGGCATGAAGATCGTTTTCCGGTGAAGGTCGGGAATAATAGAACTGAAAATCGTTTCCAATAGATGTCCCTGCGCATGTTCCAAGAATGTGCCCTTCCGATGTTACACGCGATGCCACTCCTTGCCACCCCTTTTTTGCAAACGCAGCAAATGCTGCATCTTGCCAGCCGTTTTGAATACCGCTTGCAATACTGTAAACAAACATTGCCGAACATGACGTTTCAAGATACGACTCTGGTCGATCTAATACCTGATGCCAGAGACCGGTCGAAGAATCCTGATAAGCAACAAGTCCCCGGATATGAGACTGCACACACTGTACTACTCGGTCACGCCCCGCACATTGTGCAGGTAACTGGCTAAGCAATTCTGTGGCAGCGACGAGCATCCACCCGTTCACTCTTCCCCAGCAAGCGAAAGTTTGTTGTGAGGAATCGGTATAATAACCGTGATGCATGATTTTTTTCTGTGGATCAGTCAGCAAACGATAAAATTCTAGCACCTGATGAATGGCATCGCTATAATATACGGTATCGTGCGTCAATGTTGACATGCGTGCAAGAAACGGAACACTCATATACAGATCGTCTCCCCAGATCGTCATCTTCCTTGGTACGGTTCTACATAGCGTACCGTCGGTGAGCCGAGTTTGTTTCGTATGGATGTAGTTCGCAATCGTATCGATCGTTTCACGCCATTGTTTGTTTCCTGCTAGGCGATATGCCTCGATGAGAGCAACCCCCATTGCTCCGCAGTCATCTAAAGACTCCATACGGTGCAATTCATATTCTGTTCCTATTCTGTTCCAATGGAACTGGTTCCACATTTTTTTAAAATATTCTTTATTGTGAAAGAGAAAATCAAAATTACTAATCACGTATTCGCTTTTCCCGCAGGCAAGCATGCCATAGAGCATAACACCATTAGGGTAATTCCAATCGTTGAACAAACTGGCAAACTGTATATTCGTATCAACCGCTGAAGGATCGAGTTCTGTTATTATATTTTTCGTCTTTCTATGCACAATCTGGTTTTTCGTTTCCGTTTGAAGGAAGGAAGCGATGCGTCCTGCAACATCGTGCGGCGACTGCTGTGAGAAAACTGCAGCAGAAAATATTGCACAACACATGAATGTTTTATTAATGAAATTCATGTTCACTTACTCCTGTGAATATT
>JBEKLV010000273.1:0-4192 GCA_050008835.1 Bacteroidota bacterium
AAACCGGTAATTTGCGGAAAATCAATATTATCTGACTAATCAAAAACGCCGAGGGTTTTAAAAATCTCTTCCAACTGCGTTAGGTTTTCAAACTTTACTGCTTGCATTCCTGCAGCGTGAGCACCTTCTATGTTTGTGATAAGATCGTCAATAAGAAGCATCTCGGACGGATCAATCTTTTGGTCTTTAATGATGGCGCTATAAAATCCATACGCCGGTTTCATAATATGCATTTGGTAAGAGAGGTAGTGTTTGTGAAGAACACTGAGTACGTCGAACTTTTCCAAACTAATCTTATAATGAATTTCATTTGTATTGCTAACTAATGCTGTTCGGTGCGTGCGAGACACCCTCTTTACGACATCCATCATTCCATTAATAGGTTCCCGCATAATATTCGCAAATGCTTGTTCAAGTTGTTCGGCATAAAAACGATGCCCAAAAACAGATTGAAGTCCAGTTAAGTATTCACTCGTTGATGCAAATCCAATTTCATACAGGTGTGTCCACGACTTATACCCATCTGCAAACGGTGCAATTTCCTCTGGACGCAGAAGCCCAAGTGAGCGCCAGAACTCATTAAAATCGATAAATGCGAGCACGTTTCCAAGGTCAAACAACACCGTTTTTATTTGCCCCATCAATCATTCTCCATTCTTCTTTCCACAATGAAAGATCGTAAGAAGTTCTAAGATATAAAAACAGAATCTATGGGAACTTCATTTGCCTGTTGCTTTGTTATGAATCGTGACAATAAATTATTCAAATTTAACATTCATTGAAAAGGGATATTTTATGATTAAGATTAACGCACCAGCACCCGACTTTATTGAAGATGCTTACATTGACGATCAAATTAAGAAGATCTCACTTAAGGATTATCGCGGCAAGTGGGTTGTTCTATTTTTCTATCCAGCAGATTTTACTTTTGTGTGTCCAACAGAGCTCGGAGAATTAGCGGATCACTATGCTGAAATCAAAGCAGAGGGCGCGGAAGTAATTTCAGTAAGCGTAGATACAGGATTTGTGCATAAGGTCTGGCACGATACTTCTGATACGATCAAGAAAATTAAATATCCTATGCTTGCCGATCCAGCGCGGCGCGTTTCCTCTGCGTACGGTACACTCATTGAAGACGAAGGACTGTCGCAGCGCGGAACATTTCTCATTGATCCGCAGGGTATTTTGAAAGCGTACGAAATTAACGACAACAGTATTGGTAGAAGTATTAATGAACTTATTCGCAAATTGCAGGCAGCAAAATTTGTTGCAGAGCATGGCGGCGAGGTCTGTCCAATGAATTGGAGCCCGGGAGCGAAGACTCTTAAGCCGGGATTAAATTTGGTTGGAAAGATTTAGTTTGAGTAGATACAAGATATAATAGCATGGCAAAATGAAATGGTGCACATCTCCAGGAATGTAATTGTCGAAGGAAGCATTTGTATTTATTAATATTCATCGTTTGATTTATAATCGTACATCACGTCCAAGTGATATGAAATAATCTCACCTGATAGCTGCCATCGTTTTGCCTAAAGCTCTTTTTGTCTTCAATACTCTTTTCTATTGGCATAGAAGTTCATCAGCAAACCAACCATCGTCATATTCGCGATAAGCGCAGAGCCGCCGTAACTCATAAAAGGAAGCGGAAGGCCAATAACCGGCATCAATCCCATTGCCATGCCGATGTTTATAACTATATGTGTGGTAAGAACACCGGTAATACCGATCGCTGTTAGACTACCGAATTTATTTTTAGACATACTCGCCACGCGCAGTCCGTGTAACGATAACGCTGCAAACAAGGATAAGACAATAGAGGAACCAAGAAATCCAAACTCTTCTCCCTGAACGCAGAAAATAAAATCTGTCCATTGTTCAGGGATGTAATTAAGTTGTGTCTGCGTTCCTTTCAAATAACCTTTCCCTGTAAATCCGCCGGAACCGATGGCAATTTTCGACTGCAATACATTATATCCAGCACCCAATTGGTCGGCTTCGGGATAGAGAAACGTAGTAATTCTTTTTTGTTGATAGACATGCATGTGCTCATACACGATTTGCACAGAAAGTCCGATGGCAAGAGCAATTCCGAATGCGACAGCAACTGCGAATCTATTCTCGCGGAAAAGGTACAATAAGATCGCTCCGAGAACTGATGCAATTAGAAATTGTGCTGTACCTAAAAGCGCGCCCAGCGCAACAAGAATAGGAACAATAATGGCAATAAGAATAAAATTTGAAACTCCTGCCCAGTAAAGAAGCGGCAGTAATGCCGCAAAGAAAACAATGGTTGTTCCAAGATCAGGCTCTGCAAGGATAAGAAACATTGGCAATGCAAAGATGCACAGCACTATGACAAGATGTTTGATCTGCAAAATTGAAACATCTGTTTTCGAGAGATACGAAGCAAACGCGAGCACGGTTGCGATCTTTGCGAACTCAGATGGCTGCCCGCCGATACCGCCGATACCAAACCAACTCTTTGATCCTTTCACAGTGCTTCCGATTACAAGAACAATTACAAGAATTACGAGCGTAGTAAAATAAAACGCAAAGGATAAACGCTGTACTGTGCGAAGCGGAATAAGTGCTGTTACCAGCATTACAATTAAACCAATTCCAGCCCAGAGCACCTGCCTATAGAAATTTGCTGCATTGTTGATGTCAAATGTTGCGCTATAGATTGACATCAAGCCAATAATCACCAAAGCAAGACAGATGAGACATGCACGGAAATCAAAATATTCTTTCAAGTAAGAAAACATATTACCGCTCTTGTGTGTTAAATGAATGTTTCGTTGCATCATTCAGCAACGTTGTACCAAGATTACCATTTGTATTCAGCGGTGTTTCAGCAAGAAGATATTGTTGCATTACCCTACCTGCAATTGGTGCTGCTTTTACTCCACCCATTCCAGCATTTTCCAATAATACAGCAATCGCAATTCTAGGATGATCAAACGGTGCGAAGCCGATATACCATGCATGATCAGTTCCGTGCGGATTTTGTGCCGTGCCAGTTTTCCCGGCTGAAACGATGCCTCGGATACGTGCCATCCCGCCCGTACCGCCAGGTTCTTGCACAACACGCCGCATGCCTTCACGGATCAATCTCATCACGCTTGAATCAACTCCTACCGAACTTTCTTTGTGATCAATTATTTCAAGACTTTTGGTGCGTTTATTGCGAATCGAATTGACAGCATGCGGCTGCAGGAGCGTACCGCCATTAGCCAACAAGGCGGCATAGCGCGCCATCTGCAAAGGTGATACACCTACCTCACCTTGACCGATCCCAAGGCTTACAATATATCCCTGCGTCCATTTTCCTTTTCCGTACACGCGATTGTAATATTCAGTGGATGGGATGAGTCCAGCGGTTTCTTCCCCAATGTCAAAACCGGTTGATTGACCAAAACCAAATTTTTTACCGTACTCAGATAATTTGTCCAACCCAACTTTTAATACGAGCTGATAGAAAAAAACATCACATGATCTTTGTATAGCTTCTATCACATTCACGGATTCATGGACGTGCATATCTTTAAAAACTTTATTTCCAAATCGGAACGATCCTTTACAGGTGATACGATAATGTTCATCGATAATTCCTTCCTGAAGCGCTGCTGCCGCAATGAGCATTTTAAAAGTTGAACCGGGCGGGTAGCGTGTCATCGTTGCACGATTGAACAGCACTTTATCGGGGTCATTATTCAATCGATTCCATTCATCCACCGAGGTTACGCCGCTGAAAACAGATGGATCAAAATCCGGCTTGCTCACCATTGCAAGCACACCACCGTCATTTGGATCAATGGCAACCAATGCGCCACGATAATTCGTCATTAAGGATTCAGCGAGCATTTGCAATCCGAAGTCAATACTCAGATTCAAATCGAATCCATCTTTTGAAGGAACGTCACGCCTCCCTCCTTCGAGCGGTTCTAATAATTGGCCCTTAGAATTTACCAAGATGAATTCAAAACCTTTTTCACCACGCAAGAATGTTTCGTAACTCGCCTCCAAACCGGAGGAGCCAATAATATCTCCTTGCTGATATGCAGTGCCAACTTTTGCAAGCTGGGCATCGGTAATTTCTTTGCAATATCCAAGCAGATGCGGCGCACGAACATTAAACGGATAGATACGTTTCGATTCGATTTCATACGTTACACCCGAGAGTTTGTAA
>JBEKLV010000274.1:0-4158 GCA_050008835.1 Bacteroidota bacterium
AACCCTGTTCATTGGGGGCACCAAAAACAACTAAATGCTTGTTATTTCTTTCGAGCTTTTTCTCTTTCTACTTTAAGAATTAAATATTAACATTTAATACATCTACAACTATTATAATAAATAAAAATGACAAGTACAAGCACAAAATAAAATATTTTTCAAGGAGAACTATGAATAAACAATCAGAATTCCAGATCGAGGCCTCCCCCCTGATTAAGGCAGTCAGGAAGGCCGTGGACGATAATCATATGAGCCTGAGCGATATTGCAAATCGGGCAGGCCTGAGCGTTCCAACCATAGGCCGCCTTTATTCAGAAAAAGTTGAGTATGTTCAGGCAAAGACAGCCCGAAGGATGGGAGAAGCCCTAGGATATGAGGTTGAAATATCCAAAAAAGGCGTACTTAAACTGTTGGAAATGGCCAATAAACTGAACTCAGGCAAGCTCACATCAGCGCAGAAAGCTAAGCTGCTTCGTGCCTTTCAAAGGCTGCTGGACGAACTTTGACATTGCCAGTTTGCCATGTTCCTATAGAGATTATGGAATGGCAAAGTCTAAGTGAAGTTTGCCAGTTAGTCAGTTTGCCACAATTGTGTCTAAATGGCAAAATGTCAAAGTAAGGAAGTTCGCCACTTTGCCACGGTGTATAGGGAATTGGCGAAGTGGCAAAGTCGTACTTTCAAGTATTGATTCTATAGATCTTCTGGATTACTTAATCGATCACCAATGGTGTAGTCTTTCAATCCCTTAGAAGCTCCGAGTCTATCATTCAACAATTATTGTTTTAAAGATATACATTCATCATCCATATTTCAATCCCCAAAACAGGTATAAGATGGTATGGATTGGAATACCAACTACAAAATCACTAATTTTAAACACTAACCTTATCATCGGATAATTGCACTTGTCTAATCATTCTTTCCTCATCGAAGAATTAATCATGTCTCTGATTTTTCTCATAAATACCAATAAGATATTTTTTGATCTTACACAAAATCGCTATCATCAGTAAAGTTTATTTTAAATATGGGGTTTGGTTATATTCATCTATTATTGTATAACCAAATCCACCTTCACGAGTCAGAATATCTAAAGGTTTATTTTCTCTTAATAAATTCCATTGATTTAAAGACATCAGAACAGAATGGTTTTCACCTTTATAGTTTATCGTAATTGAATAGCTTGTTCCAAAATTGCGACGATTGCTCTTTCTTACCATTTCAACAAGGAATGCTTTCTCTTTATTCGCCTGATCATCGGATAAAAGACGATTCAAAAAACATCCGAAATAGCTTAAGCTCACAAAAATAATTAAAAAAGCGATTAAATAGCCACCGTATTTGCTATTATTATAGAGATTAATTATCTCTAAATTATTAAATTTTTCGTAGCCGAATATTATTGCAATAGGAAATAAAACTAACGTACCAATCAAACCTGATAAACCCCAAAGCTCATCTCCATCAATAATGTCTTTCTCTAGACCATTTGCATACAGGACAAGCAATACAAACAATATTAAACTTACTAAGACAACAATAATAATTTTAACATTGGAACTCATTTATCATACCTCCTAAAGATAAATGTTGAGGTTAAAATAACATTTTCTAAGCCCTTGTGCTCTGTGCTACAAGTTTACGCTACCAACTGAATTATTAAACACAAATACTTTGTACGCAATGTTAAATTGCACTCACGCTCATTCTGTCAGCTTGAGCGCCTGGTTAGGCGTTACGATTACAATAGTGAACAATATCATAACACTGTATCCTTAGAAACATATCCGACACGCTTCGCGAGTTCGACTTCGACACGACCGACAAGCGGATGACGCTGGAAAGCACTTACAAGCATGTCAACAGGAAACGAAATAAAGCCGGCAATAATTGGCCAAAACAGTGCTACCAAACTTAATACATATTGCTGATGAAGCAAAAAGTAGATTGTTGCACCAATAGCACTTGGCCATTTAAGAAAAACGGTAAACAATGCGCCGATATCTACTAAATCAGGACTGACAAATGAATAGCGTATGAATCTCCAAAAGAAATCGGCAATGAACAAAGCAATGACTACCGATAACAATGGAAAATAAATTAATAGTATAGGAATAATCGGCTGCGTGACAAAAGCTGGCCAACCTGTCCATTCGATAGCTCGTATATGGAGCCAACGCTGAATCTCTGCTTCGCTATATGTATTTAGATTAGTGATCATTGAACAGATAAATTAAGTAACGCCCCACGATTTTGGCGCTCAGCTGCGACACTGCAAACGTTCAAAATGTAGATAACGAACCAAGTATCAATTTGATAGATTCTAACATATACAGAATCCCTCTAGTAGCGGTTGTTCAAACTTAAATAAGCGGAATGCCATTGTCAAAGAGCGAAATTGAAGAGGAAATGAATTCAGATTAAAGCATTGAAGGCAAGAAAGTATCTACGAATTAATAATCTATTTGCACATCTTTGAACTTTTCAATAGGCAGATTTTCTGCTACTGGTTTTACAGATAGTCCTTCCGTTACATACACATCTACCAAAGTCGGTTCAACTTTTTCTATACAGCTACTGCATTTCATAATTAATGGCTGAAAGTTCCGTTTCAGCTTATTAAAACTCTCAATATCCTTTACTCTATAGTCAGAGAGAGATATTAGTTTATTACAAGTGGAATGCGTTGTTTTGTAAATAACGAAAACAAGTTGAGAGGTCTTCATTGAGACAAAGGTAGGTGGAATGTATAAAATAAGCAACTTCGTTTAAATTAATGAAGCTCTGACGTTCACCAGACGCCAGAGCTTCGGGGTATTAAAGCATCGCAACTTTAGGGAGTAATAAGTGTGCGATACTTTAAATTATTTTATGATTTCTTATGCTTCAATTTCTCACTTGCAATGAAACTGTTCCATCAACTTGAGCGGCGGATTAAGCGGCTTATTCCATTTCTTTTGTGTACTTTTCTGTTAAAATAGAATTTCTTATCCAACCCATTGTAAGTTCAATTAGAATCTTTAAATCTGTAATATCTTTTTCTTCCCATTGACGGACATAATGAGTTTCATCGTTTCCTAACCAAGTAGCACGTTTTGCGCAGACCTTTATATTTGTATCCGTGACATGGTCTTCTATGCACTTCGCTAAGAACTTAGATTTGATATCTTCAGATAGTTGAGGGTTTATGGATATACAATAGTCTTTAATTAAAAACTCTATTGCTTTTCTATAACCAGCTCCAGCAACCTGGTCTAATTTAAATTTCTCTGCTGTTGTGGCTTGGGTATATATTTTCAAAAACAATTTTGATACTGACTTTATTTCATCTGGAACATTTGGTGGCTCAACATTATACGGAGCAAGAGATTGCAAAAAATACCGACCATTCTGAAAATTGCTATAAATGGATTGCCAATAACTAGCAATAAAAGCGTTTTGACATTCTTTACGAGGGCACCGCAAAATAATTTGTAGGCGACCCCCTTCCATTGAAGTTGCATCTGCAATATAATTTCCAATAAGAATTCTTGGTTCTATACCACTATGGCAAAGAGGGCAAGTATCGGGTAATTTGTCATATTCATAAGACGTTTTACTAATTTCAATTTCCATTATTTTTCTTTCAATATGAGCAAGCCGTCTTGATAACTACTTTTGACATGCTTTTAAAATCAGTTCACCTAAAAACGCTGCAATTCCAATTGATAGTAAGACCACCCACCATTTAAGTATCATTCTAGTCGTTCGCCAGTAACTTAAGACAAATGCCCAAAGAAAAAATCCCATTATTCCGGTTAGAAATTCATTTAAGAATGTCTCTATATGTAATAATGAGCTCTCTAAAACAGCAATAAAGGATAACAATATCGTTATCCTGAAAACAAAATATTTTTGCCAATTGTCTCCAAGCTTAATTTTAAGAAGGAGATTATCAATTGACTGCAGGAATTTTGGAGTCTGTAGTTCATTCGTATCACTATTCATAAAATACTCTCCAATCAGAACGAACCGTTAGTTGGAATACACTCATTTGATGTCATTAAAGAAGATTGTTACAATGTACTACTTTATAGTTCTCTTCTTTTTATTTTTTTTAATTCAGAATTTTTGCGGGCTACTGCTATTGGCCGCTTTTGAATTTCTACATTCCTTTC
>JBEKLV010000275.1:0-4142 GCA_050008835.1 Bacteroidota bacterium
GCTTCCATCAACTCCAACAGTTACATTAGAAAAGGCACATGAAATCGCAAAAGAAGCAGGAATCAAATATGTTTATCTTGGAAATGTCGGTGGCCATTGGGCAGAAAACACTTACTGCCCAAAGTGTAAGAAAATTATCGTTGAACGGCAAGTGTTCACCATTCTTGCCAATCACATTGTAAAAGGGAAGTGCAAATTTTGCGGAGAAAAAATCCCCGGTATCTGGAGTTAATCAGGTTTTTTTATTATGGTGTATGCCAGTGTATAAGAAGTAGAAATGACATCATTTGGCGAAATGAACCGAAAGCCCGTGAGTAATCCACTCATCGGGCTTTTTATTTCTAAAACAGATTCAAATTATTCATATGCAAAACAGATACCGCTTCTTTACATTGGCTTCGGTTCAATTCTTTCACAGATTCTTCTTGTTCGGGAATTTCTTGTTAGCTTCTACGGCAATGAATTGAGCATTGGAATCATATTCGCTTGTTGGCTGGTGTGGATAGGTCTCGGCAGTGCATTCGGAAACATTGTAGTCAAGCATAATCAAAATGTGTCGCGCCTTTTTCTTGTGATTATTGCTATAACACCTCTCGCAACGTTTACGCAAATTCTCGCGGTGAAATTCGTTCGTGCATTTCTTCACACAACTACCGGTGAATTTCTATCAATGCTTGACCTGCTTGGATTCTCATTTGTTGTCCTTAGTACCGGCTGTTTCTTATGGGGATTGCTCTTCACGCTTGGCGCGAAATCATTAACTTTAGAAAAGGATGAACTCTGGCTTGGCGTGAACAAAGCGTACATACTTGAATCGCTTGGAAGCGTTGTCGGTGGATTATTGTTTTCATTCTTTTTTACAACACTGTTTTCAACTTTGCAGATTGTCTTTCTCATTGCTGTAATTGCCTGGTGTGTGGTGTTTTGGATTGTGTCATCCGGTAAGAAATGGACAGCGTTGCTTTCCTTAATTGGTATGATCATTGTGTTTGCAGTTTTACTCCAGCCCATTCATTCGCTCGAATTAAAAATCAATGCATATCAGTGGTCGTTCATCAATGATAAGCTGGCATTCGTCCGTTCTATCGACACGAAGTATCAGAATCTCTCTCTCTTGCGTTTGGAAAACCAGCACACTGTATATGCCGACGGTCGGCCCACCTATAACATACCAAATGTGTACGATGCTGAATTATTTACGCATTCAATTATGATTCACTATGTCGATGCGAAACGTGTACTTGTTTTAAGCGGAGGATTCAATGGTGTGTTAAGGGAAATTTTAAAGTATCCAGTTCAAGATGTGGAATATGTGGAGGTTGATCATGCTCTTCTTCCATTTGTTGAACCATTTGTGAATACTCAAGATCGACAAGCGTTGCACGATTCGCGAGTGTATATCGTATATATGGATGGACGAGAGTTACTGCATCGTAAAATGTCTTCCTTTGATGTAATTTTGATGAACGTTGGTGAACCATCGACGGCTAGCTTAAATCGATTCTATACAGTAGAATTCTTTCAGCAATGTTATCAATCTTTGAATGATAAAGGTGTTTTCGCCTTTTCATTTCCATCATCCACTGAATATCTATCAGACGAATTAAAAGATTTGAATGCTTCTATTTACGCGACATTCAGACGTGTCTTCACTAACACATTGATTGTTCCGGGGACGCATGCAGTAATTATCGGAACAACAAGCACCGCATCGTTAATTTCACAACCGGATTCTCTTGCTCAACGCTATGCCGCCGCTGGAATTTCTGCTGAATACTTTTCCAAATATATGTTTGAAGAATTGATGCCGCCAGATCGGATTAAATTTATTACAAATACTTTAGAAACGGCAAAGAATGTTCGAATTAACACCGACAACAATCCTGTAACATATTATTTTGATCTATTACTTTGGAATCGATTCCTGCAAGGTGATAATCAGTTCTTTTCATTCATTACGCGCTTTTGGATTTTCGTTGCTGGCGGTGTTGGTTCTGGATTAATGTTATTACTTGTTTTATCTCGGCAGCGACAAAAACAGAAACAACACCAAACCATACTCTCCGTAATCATAGCTATTTGTGGAATGAGCGGAATGGCACTGAATCTTCTCTTCTTATTAAACTTTCAGGAAACCTTCGGTTCGATCTATGAAATGGTTGGCGCTATGATTGCTGCAAACATGCTTGGTCTGGCGTTAGGTACGCTGGTTGCTTTGTGGCTTAGTAGAAAATACGATCAAAAAAATCTTTTACTCGTGGCGCTGACAACACTTATCGGTGTTGTGCTTCTCTTGCCAAAGCTATTGGATTTTTTATTGCTTGCACATTTTATTCCAATTACACTCATCGTTACGATCTTTAGTGGTGGATTAATTGGAATTATTTTTGGATTGGTGAATCGATTTTATCTTTATAGTTCACCAAATATTGGAAATATCTACGCGTTTGATGTATTTGGTTCGTCTATTGGTGCGCTAATAACATGTTCTGTGTTATTGCCGGTATTAGGAATTCAAGAGCTGATATTATTTCTAGTTCTGTTGCTTGTGCCTATTGTAATTGCAGTTCTGTTTCTTCGCAAACAGACATCATAAAAGTAGATCTCTATACGGCAATTTTATCGGCAATAAATTCAATCGGCAATATCAATCGAAATGTCGTTCCCTCTTCCTGTGATGTAGTGAATTCAACTTTTCCATGCAAACAGCGTTCACCTAATAATTTCATGCTATAAGTGCCAAGTCCGCGATCCAAACCTTTCGTGGAAAAAGATCGCTGGAACATTTGCAGTTGCACATTACGTGACATAAATGTCGAGTTATTCACCCAAAACCCCACTTGTCCGTTTTGTTGATTACATCCAACTGTAACAGTATTATCTTTTGAAGATGCTTCGAGCGCGTTCTTGATCATGTTTCCCAATACACGTCCCAGTATTGTGGCATCGGACGTGAATGGAACTCGTGTAGCATTTAAATCGACTCGAATTGTTAAATTTTCTGCAATGGTTAGATGTCGGTAAATCTCGCAATACTCTTGTATAAAATTTAACGAATCAATCGCTGTTGGTATTACCGTCATTTCATTATTTTCTGCCGCAGCAAGATCACGCTGTGCTTTGATCTCATCGATAAGCTGGCGTGTTAAAACACCCATTGTACTTTTGAACTCTTCTTTTTCTTGTGGTTCTGCTTTTTCAAACATTTCCAGGTACAGGTTCAATCCGCCTGCGGTATTCATTACATCGTGGAAAAAAATTCGCTCCAGTGCGCGGCGACGTTTTTCATTGCTGATATCCGTGATAGCAAAGATAGTGAACATCTCCTCACTTAGTATAATTGGCGTTGCCGATACGCTTAGTTCAAGTGGATTTAAATCGCCAATGCGTGAAATCAAACATTCCTTCACGTTGGCATTACCCTTCTGACTTGCAAGAATGGCTCGTACTGCACCGCAATTGCGACAGAATTCTGTTGTGCCACATCCGCCCTCACTTTCTAATGCATGCGTACAATGCAACACTTCACCTGGTCGTTTTCCAAGAGGAGAACCTTCTTTGAACGATTCTACAAAATTGTTTAGTGCGCGATTTGCAAAGACAATCTGCCGATTTCCATTTAGAATGACTACAATACCCGGCACAGCATTTAGTACCTCGCATTGTAAGGGAATGCTTTTAAAATAATTAATCTGACGTTCTAGATCTTTAGCGCTTGCACGTTCGGCAGGTGCATATTGTGTCGGTAATGTATTTGTACTCATAATAATAATCCTCTTTCAACCTCATTTCCAAATTTTGTTTGTTTCAATATATTAAATTTTTATGCAGAAGTTACCCAAACAGTTAATGGATTTTCAACAATCGAAAATATTATCGGATAGTAAACAGGTAAAATCATTTGTTATAGGTGGCTCTTCCTAGTGCAACAAAGGCATCAATCGTTTATCAAATTGCGGTAGAGTTCCATCGCGAAGGCAAGCTTGCATATATGTTGAAATAAATGAGTGGCTTCCAGTCATTAAAGTTGCTGTCAGAGCAGGCCTGCCGAGGCGCTTGTCAATCACGTAAGCCATACGCATACCTGCAGTAGCGCCGTAATTGCCTTCGAATGAACCCGAAAGGTTGGCATTCATCATCAA
>JBEKLV010000276.1:0-4115 GCA_050008835.1 Bacteroidota bacterium
TTTTTAGTTTAGATTCCTCTCCCGACTTCCCTTCGACAAGCTCAGGGCAAGCGTCGGGATCAGAATGACAAGACCTTTTTTTCTGTATTAATAAACAGAAGATAATTCCCTCTCACCATTAGTGCTGTCAGGACTTACGTCCTGACAGATCCTATAGGAATGTCGGGAATCCCGCTTTGCGGGACCGACATCACTACCTAACTATATTGAATCTACCTGCATTAATAAATAGAGGAATAATTCCCTCTCCTCTTAGGAGAGGGTTACTTGTCCGCCGTTTTTGGGCGGAGGGTAAGGTCATATTATTCATCCCATTCTTTTAATAATCATCCTATTCTGGTGATTGCAGATATCTTTGCCTTCAGGAGTAAAGAGAAAATCAATTCTGTCTTTGTAAAACTCTGTAATCTTTCCACTTACCATTTTTAATGTGCTGTTCAAAAAATGATTCTGCTCGGTGAATCCCTCACCTAACACAGCAATTGCGGCGGGAAGCCAGCGCTCCGGAAATTCTCCAGCATATTTTCCACCAATCTTATACTCTGCAATTTCCGACTCAATCAGTTTCAACACTTTTTCCTGTGCGACATCATCCTGCGGAGAAAGATGCTGGTTATTCAAATACTTCAATAAGCTTTCTTTGTTCGGAACAATCAGCGCTACCGTATAAGTTGATTGATTGTTGTGAAGCATAACCTGATCGATATATTGCGAATTACCGACTATCGCTTCTTCAATTCCTTCCGGACTGTATTTTTCGCCATCGTGGCTAATGAGCAAACTTTTTGCACGGCCAAGCACATAAAGAAATCCGTCGTTGTCTACATAACCAAGATCGCCGCTATAAAGCCAACCATCGCGGATGGTTTCGCGTGTCGCTTTTTCATTTTTCCAATAGCCGACCATCACGTTTTCGCCCTTGACTACAATTTCACCTTGCTGATCGATCGGAAGTTCATCCCCTTTATCATTACATATTTTTACGGCAAGATTTGGAACAATGTACCCCGACGAACCAAGTTTGTGTTTCCTTGGCACATTTGCAGAAATAACTGGCGCTGCTTCTGTCAAACCATAACCCTGGAACATTGGAATACCAATGGCATAGAAGAATCGTTGTAATTCAATATCCAACAATGCTCCGCCGCCAATAAAGAATTCGAGACGCCCGCCAAAGTTTTTCCGAATTTTCCGGAAGATAAGCAAATCGTACAGTTTCAATTGAAGTTTCGTCGCTGCAGTTGCGTTCTTGCCGCGGTCCCAGCCGATGCCATTATAAGCGTAGGCAAGATTAATCGCCTTATTAAAAATTTTTTCTATACCTTCGCCTTTTTCTCGAATTCCTTTTTCAATGTTTTTGCGGAAATTCTTAGCCAACGACGGCACGCTAAGAAGAAATGTTGGACGTGTCTCTTTTATATTTATCGGAATGTTCTTTAGCGACTCCATCGGTGTTTTACCAAGTTTGACTGACGCCATGCAGGCACCGTTTTTCATCAAAGTATAAATACCGGCTGTATGTGCAAAAGCATGGTCCCATGGAAGAATAAGCAGCGAGCAATAGTATTCCGGTATTGGTAAAAGCGCTGATGATTGTTCGACGTTTGCAGTGTAGTTGCGATGCGTGAGAATAATTCCTTTGGGATCTGCAGTAGTGCCAGAAGTATAGCAAATGTTCGCAGGATCGTTTTCACTTAAAGATTTCCAACGTGTTTCAAACTCGTCCATATTTGCAATAAGATAATTCTTGCCTGTGTCGAGTAAAGCTTGGAATGTCATTTCCTCTTCAGTTTGTGGCTCGCCGTCTAGCAAAATGATTTTCGTCAATTCGGGTAAGTCATTTTTAATCGCCCGCACTTTTTGCACTTGTGTTCCGGAGACAATAACTGCCCTACAACCGGAATGCGCCAATCGGAATTTCAAATCCGCTAACTCATCAATTTTCACTGAGAGCGGCACGTTGATTGCACCGGTAAAAAGAATGCCAAGCTCCGACACAACCCAGTCATTTCGCCCTTCAGAGATAAGCGCCAACCTATCACCCTTGTTAATACCGAGACGGATAAGTCCTGATGCGCATTGATACACGGGCGTCTGCATCTCGAGATACGTCGTTCCTTTGTACGAGTCGCCCTTCTTTTCCCACATTAAGATATTGTTGGGATATTTTGCGATGCTGTCTTCAAATAATTGCGGAAGTGTTCTTTGTGTCATTTTAAATCTCCGTGGAGAAGTATTTTGTCGAGGTTGAACAAAAAGTGTCTTTGTCATTTTCCCGAAGGGATCACTTTGTGACGATCCCGATGCTTGTCCTGAGCTTGTCGAAGGACATCGGGAGAGAAATCGTTCTTTTTATTTAGATTTCTCAGTCTTCCGATCGACTTCGTCGCTCGGGGTCATTCGAAATGACAAATTGGACTTTTTGATCAGCCCTCTATTTTTCTGGATTCCTCTCAACCTTGTCGGGATAGGAATAAGATCGAATCGAATTAGCATCTTTTATTAATAGTAAGATTAGGTAATGACTTGGTGAATGTCAAGCGAAAGGAAGGTGGGAGAAGTTTTTGAGTGTATGGATCTTCGGTTACGAAAAGCTATTACTATGCAATTGTGCACTACTCATTTGTCTTATTTGGGTTTTCTCATTCACATCATTTTATTATTACAATCAGGATTTGTCAAAAGTTGCAGTTTATCCACCAGGTTTCATCAATCCTTTGGGAGAAGAATCTAATAACCTCTAATTCTTTCTTCATCTTTTGATTTTATCCCTCTATGATCGAAATACTGTTATTCTCGGTTTTGTTTGGCTTTATCAATCTAAACACGGTTTAAATCTCTTTAGTGAGTTTTTGTTTTTATTTTTTCCAATATGTACAATTATGATATGTTTTATTACCATCAGGTCCCTTAGCCAAATATGTAATAATTTCCCCTGGACCTTCTTCACCACATGAATATTGCCAGTCATGTACTTTTCCACAATAAGAGCAAAACATACCTATTTTTTCTTTGTCGTTTTCATGATGAAGTCTCAATCGCAAGGTAATTTCTGAGGGAAGAATTGATGGTTCTTTTATTTTTGTATATTCCAAAATTATATTTTGATATTTAGATATTGTTTTTTTATCAATATTACTTTTTAATAATTTTAAAAATTCATCTTTATCCTTTGCATTAACTTTTTTTATATTTTTTAGTTGTTGAACTATGCCATTAACATTATTTTCAGATTCTAAATTTCTCAAAGCTCTCTCACTAATCTGATAACTTGGTTCTATCCCTTTTAGAATTTCTGCAAGAGCAATGCATATATTTTGGCGGTTTCCGAGCAATTCCTCTCCAAATTCAGTTAATATTATCAACCCATTTTCACAATCGAACCCCTTTTTAATATCTTTTTTATTGGATTCTATTAAAATTTCCATCAATCTGACCGACCCCATGATGCCAAGATGAAATCCTGGATAACAATAAGCTATATCATGTCTTTTTTCAAAAATATCTTTGGGCTCTTTGATATTATTCGGTAATTCAGAAAAGCCTTTTTCTAAACTACCTACATGTAAACATACAATATCCGATTTTTCTAGATTTTTATAACAACTTATAATATTATTACATTGTTCCTTTATCATCGAAATAATATCATCTTTTGAAGTAGACAAATCGTTATGTTTCCAGCCAAGTTGGCGGGCATTATCAGGATTTAAATATGGCGAGTTTTCATCTTTTATTTTATCTTTTATCTGATAAGCAAACCATGAATAAATATCATGATCATGTTTAATCGGAAACAATGTATCCCCAGAAATAAGGATTCGTCTATCTATATCATCCATTGATAATTGTATGCCAAATGCGTTTAAATGTGATTCTAATCGTTTATTTAGTGAAAGAATTTTTCGAATTCTTTGCCAATGAAGCGTAGGCAATAATAAGGCAGAAATATTCTGACATAATATGATTTTATTTTTATTTTTAACATCTAATGGGTGATACTCAATACCAGATCCAAGAATAGATTCCCTTTCAGACAGTTGATATACGTCGTTTATTTCTTGAGTTGCAAATATTTTAAGATCTTTCCCAGACCCTCTCCTAAGGTTTATAAT
>JBEKLV010000277.1:0-4109 GCA_050008835.1 Bacteroidota bacterium
GGTCTTGAGCGTAAGAAAGTAGAAGAAGAATATCGCGAGACAATTAAACTCATCGAAAAATTAAAATCAATACTAAAGAACAAACAGCTCCAGATGAAAATTATAGAAGAAGAGCTGATTGAGATGAAAGAAAAGTACGGCGATGACCGCAGGACAGAGATTGTTTATAAAGCGGAAGAATTTAGTATTGAAGATATGATTGCCGAAGAAGAAGTTGTGGTGACAATCAGCCATAGTGGCCTCATTAAAAGATTCCCGGTCTCGGGTTATCGGCGGCAATCGCGTGGTGGTAAGGGTGTTACTGGAGCGGCGACGCGCGAAGATGATTTTGTTGCTCATATGTTTATTGCAAGCACGCATAATTATGTACTTATCTTCACTGATAAAGGACGTTGTTATTGGCTGAAAGTGTTTGAAATTCCGGAAGGCGGCAGAACCGCAAAGGGAAAATCAATTAACAATCTTATAGACAAAGACCCGAATGAAAAAATTGCATCGTTCATAGCGGTCAAAGAGTTTGACGATAAACATTTTGTTTTTATGTTCACAGAGCAAGGATTAGTAAAAAAAGTTGTTCTATCGGAATTTAGCAATCCGCGCCGCAATGGTATTGTAGCAGCGAACTTGAAAAAAGGCGATCAGCTAACCGATGTAAAACTGACCGACGAAACGCAGGATATTGTAATCGGAACGCATAACGGACTTGCCATTCGTTTCCATGAAGGTGAAATTCGTCCAATGGGACGTTCGGCAGCAGGTGTGCGTGGTATTCGGCTTAGCAAAGGAGATAAGGTTGTTGGGGCGGTAAATCTGCGGCGCAAAGGCACAACTATTCTTGTTGCAACACAGAAAGGCTTCGGTAAGCGCAGTGAAGAAGATGAGTACCGCACAAGTCATCGCGGTGGAAAAGGTATCTTTACTGTAAAGGTGTCTGAAAAAACCGGTAAAATGGTGGCAATTAAAGAAGTTATAGATACAGATGATATTGTAATCGTTACGAGCGATGGTATGGTTATTCGCCAGCATGCGGCAGATATTCGCGTAGCAGGGAGAAACACACAGGGCGTGCATCTTATTCGACTGAAAGAAGGCGATTCAATTGCAGCTGTAGCTGCCGTTGTTGCAGAAGAAGAGGAAGAAAAACAACTTGCCGAAAAAGAGAAAAATAATACAAACAACAATGTGCTTACACCGGGCAAACTGTCGATCGAAGACAAAAATGAATTGAAGCAAGAGAACGTTATAACGCTGAAACCTGATAAAATCGAAAAGAGAAAACCTGTTTTGCCAAAGAAAACAACAAAAACATCAGGTAAGAAGAAAAAGTAGATAGCAAGAGAGGAACGTTAAGCAGAAAAACTGTAGATGAAAATGTTTTTTAGCGTATTATCTTTAAAACGTTTAGTCGAACTTAATCTTTTTCTATAAAGTGTATTTGAGTTATGAAAAAAACACCATCTTATAAATGTCTATTCTTATTGCTCAACGTCTACAAAGATTCTATATTAATATTTATGAAAAATTTCTTTCTATCGTTCACATCATTATAGTCTGGAAAAATCTGTTTCTATAATAAATCATCAAAAGAATATATTTTTCAATTGAGACAAAATGAGTTACAGAGAAAAAATTCAATATTGGTTTCCAGTTTTTCTTTGGATACTTTTTATCTTTTGGATGTCAACAAGCATGTTTTCGGCACAAAACACGTACTTGTTTTTTGAACCGCTGATGCGTTTTATTGTGCCTTCAATTTCCAGAAAAGAAATTATTTTTTTCCATTTGATCTTCCGGAAATTAGCCCACATAACCGAATACTTTATCTCTGGTCTTCTGCTATTCCGTGCTTTTAGCAATGGCTCTAATAAAAGACGGGAATGGCGTTGGGCGATTTCTTCATTGTTGATTATCGTGATTATAGCCACAAGCGATGAATTTCACCAATCATTTGTCTCTACAAGGACAGCTTCTTTAGTCGATGTCGGTATTGATATATTCGGAGGCTTTTTGGCACAGGGCATAGGCCTGTTCATGTTCAAATGGCGACAACAACAAAAAGAAAAGAAATTTGTAGTGTGAAAAAGATGGAATGAAGAAATAAAAAGGGATGCTGATGGCCTCGCAGAATGTTAAGCGGCAATGCGCCAGTAAACCTTTTGTCCGGCTATTTTTTCTATCATATGCATTGCTTCATACTCGGAAGCATACTTTCCAACAAAGACACAGAGTAAATCTTGTTTGTCTTCGAACCATACATCATAATGATTTTTCAATGGGTAATTATCACCACGCGTAATTCTCACTTTACATTTTACCATGTCAAAATTGAACCAAACACCTTCGTTAATAGTTATTTTATCTTTCATTTCTTGATTCCTACTTATGAGCCAACGTTACATGAATCTGTACTTTAAAAATTAGCCAACACCGACTTAGATAAAAATCATCAGTTGTCAAAGGTTATAGAGAGACCAATATCCGCTTTTTCCTTCTTATCTAACCCGGTGCTGGTCGTTTTAATAATTAATAGTTTTAAATATTTTTATTTCCTTTCTATTATATGTGGGAGAATATATTTAACGCAACAGGATCATTTTACGCATTAAAGTCTTATTGTTGCTTTGTAGTCTGTAAAAATACACACCGCTCGACAAATTCTGCGCATTTAAAATCACCTGATAATTTCCGGCGACCTGATAATTGCTAACAAGCGTCTGGATTTCCTGACCAAGAATGTTATACACCTTCAACGCCACAATACCCGGCTGTTTAATTGTATATTTGATAACTGTGGATGGGTTGAACGGATTCGGATAGTTCTGGCTCAGGGTGAATCCTACAGGTTGCGCAGGGGTGCTCGTTTCTACGCCAGTCGTAGTGCTCAGAGAAAAATCAACCGTTGCCGCAACAGGCGCTCCTGTGCTTGTATAGGAAATTGAAGCAACAGAAGATGTCGGTACGTTGGATCCTATATTATCGACGGTAATGGAATAAGATCCCGGAGCAAGTCCGTTGACCGAGTACGAGCCGCTATTATCTGTAATGCAATATCCCGCAACCTGGTTGTTTTTTAATGCGTAGACAAACGCACCTGGTATTACAGTAGAAGACACACCCATGAGGCGAACTTTACCGCCTACGCTTGCATATCCACTGGTCGACACAGCAAACTGATAAACATAGATCGTGATACCGGTTACGCTATTTCCAGTAATAGTTATTGTTTTCGCTTTATTCCATCTAATGCTTGCTGTATCCGTTGTGTAATAGGATGGAGCATAATTACCCAATGGTACGGCTAAAACATAGTATGTTCCGTTAGCAATTTTTGTTACAGAATATTTGCCGAGCGTATCTGTGTCGGCAAAGTACGCCCGAGCTGGATTTGATGCATTTGATACAATGATCCGTGAGCGGACGCCGATGTTTTTTGAAGAATCTAAGACGCTTCCGGAAATGGATCCAGTAGAAGCGGGAACAGGAGCGAGTGTAAAATTAATATTTGTAACGGGCGTATCGCGTTTTACGACGATCGGCGTCGCAAGGAGTAAATTATATTGTTCTTTGTAGAATTGTGTCACGTACCCATTTGCCTGTGCATACGCTATATAGGTACCCGGGGCAATATTTGCGATAAACGTTCCGTTGGAAGAATCGAGAATATGAATGACTTGTTGCGATGTACCGCCAAGCGTGCAATCGACACTGGTGGAGTTTAAATCAAAATAATCACGATTATTATCGTCTGAATCATTTGAATTAAGGGCAAAGCCAATACTGACGAACACAATTTCAGCATTCTTTATCGCTTTTTTTAGTGTGTCTAACACGGAGCCAGAAATCGCTACTTTTTGCTGATTAACTCCACCAGGTAGTTTTATATTGATGGGTGTCGTTTTGTTATTAACAATATTAATAGTGTCTGCCTGTGCGGCAGATGACTTTCCATCATACCATAGACTTTCGTATAAACGAGTAGGTGAAGTAACATGCATTTTATATGTCCCGGGATCAATACCGGTAATTTGATAACTGCCTGATGCATCGGTGACGGCGGAGAAAGAGTAACTTCCATCTCCTTGAAACACAGCCGGGTCGCTAGTAGCATT
>JBEKLV010000278.1:0-4109 GCA_050008835.1 Bacteroidota bacterium
CATTGTTGGTGGAAAGAAAGATGTCGCCAAAATAAGTCCCCACAAAAAGATTATTACCGCTGACAACAAGGGACTGAGTAGCAAGATCCGTCAATCCAGAATTGACTGCAGTCCAACTGGTTCCTCCGTTGGTTGAACGAAAGACCCCACCTCCGTAAATCCCTGCAAAGATATTATTTTTACTCGCGGCGAAAGATTTAACAACACCGCCATATGGTCCGTTGGTTTGTACCCACTGGGCATATAAAGGATTCATATTGCTTAATGTGAAAAAGAGCACGACAAATAAAATGATAACTGCCTTCATAAATGGTATATACACTTTCATTATATAAAATGCGCTGCGCCCTAACGGATGGGCGCTAAGCTGCGGTACTGTAAACTTTCCAATTGTACCTTCCTCGCGCCGAACCCATTTATAATTTTATTCATAACCTTCTTGCGCGGACTTTCGCACTCGCGCTCATTCCGTCAGCTTGAGCGCCTGGTTAGGCATACATTTACTTAGTACGAATAGTTATGCTATTACATATTTTCTTAAGAATATCCGTAGAGTTCGGGAAATCGAAACCCGTTGCAAAGCACACAATTGATTTATGATTTCCAATTCCCTTAATAAGAAGCAACACTTCCTCGTCAGCGGCAGAAGTCCAGGTTCCACCTCCTTTAATTCCGATAGAAGTGTTTCTGGTGGATTTCAAGCCCTTCCAATCCGATAAATTGTATGCAATAACTGAATCCTCATATTGATTCCCCTTGTCAAACCACTGTCCATCTTTTTTAAAGAAATTGTTTTCTTCGGCATTTTTATCGAAACCAAAATCAGAAACATAAATTGTCAACGTCGAATACAATTCTAAATAAATTGCCTTATTAGAATCCACCTTTTCGTCCACCGGAGAATATCGTAAATATTCAATACAAATCGCATTCTTGGCTTTTAGAATAGATCCTCCGGGATTAATTACAAAATAGCTTGGATAAATAAATGAGATACAAGATGCCTCATTCTTATAATTCACCCATTTGGATTTATCACCGACTTGCGCTTCCACAATTGTGAAGGCTAACAAAAGCAAAATAAATATATAAATTATATTTTTTATCATTTTATAATGTATGCCTAACGGACCGGCGCTAAGCTGCGGCGCTGATAACTTTCAAGTTGCTGATGACGAAACGAGTTCATGCTGATAAATAAATTATTAAGCATCTAAAACTTTTCTCGCCAAGCTTAACGTACGAGCCCGCCGACAATTGCTTTTTAGTAAAGCCGGCGGGCGACGCTCATTCCGTCAGCTTGAGCGCCTGGTTAGGCCGCCGATAATAATTAATCTAATCGATTTGTAAGATTTGCATTTGGACCTACTATCCAAACCGAATAAAAAGATAACGATCTCAACCAATCACCATAAGTATGTCTGAAACTTTCAACAATTGGATCGAGAGAAAGATTAGGAGTGTCCGTCGCGTCCAAGGCAATTACTTGTGATCTACGTTGAGCAATAGGAATCCGTGCTGCCTTTGATTCGATTGCTTCCTTAAGAATAATAGATAATTGGTCAATCTGACTTGTTTCACTAAATTTGCCTTGAGTCTGGATAGATTTGTAGATATTCGTTCGACTATCAGCACGCGTGACTTGAATATCTAGAAAATCATTATCATTTGTTAGTCTGCAATCAATATCAATAGGAAGCGATGCATCAGTTAATAATTGCCATTTTGTTTTTGCATCACTAAGACGTTCAGCAAGAATTCTTCCAACGGTGGGAACGTTTCCTTCACCCTGCTTTATCTTTAGTTGTATTGAAGAAACAACGGATCCATTTTGTTCCACATCTGATGATATATTACGATCATTGGAATCTGATTCACGAAAGCCAATAGTTTTTTCCTTGCGAATCTTTCTTATTTGCATGTTTTCAGACATAGGAACGATTTCGTCGTAAGTTTGAATGTGAACGGCTTGAAGCTTTCCAGACATCGGTAATTGACCGCCTAATTCGACACTTTGGACGGTTTTCTTTTTGCCGATTACGGAAAATAAATTTATAAAGACAGCTTTTATTTTATTCATATTTTTAGTTAGGCGGCCTAACGGATTGCGGCTAAGCTGACCGCGTGACCAACTTTAATGTTGCACCCAAGGAAACAGGTTCACGATACCAACTGAATTATTAAGCACCAAAACTCTATTAGCCATGTTGATTGCTCCCACGCTCATCCGGTCAGCTTGAGCCGCTGGTTAGGCAGCACCTGCATTATTATTCGAATCATTTTTGCTTCTTTGAAAGAGTACGCCTAAGAAAAAAGAGAATAACCAAGCGAGCAATAGTAATACAAGATATACTTTATCACCAAATGAATAACTTAGAATAAGTTTATAATCTAAATTTAGTACTAAGATGACAAGAAATACAACCTGGATGACAATAAAAAACCAAAAAGTAAATCGCGAGTTAACTTTCGCAAAAAAAGTATATCTTGAAAATAATCTTCCAGAGAACAATTCGATTAGAATAATTATCCCAAATATTATTATTCCGATCAGAAGTTTATCGTTCATAACTATTAGTGCTGCCTAACGGACCGGCGCTAAGCTGCGGCGCTGATGATTTTTGTATTGAACTAAACGAAACGAGTTCACGCTGATAACTAAATTATTAAGCAACTAAAACTTTACTCGCCATGTTAAATTGTAGCACGCTCATTCCGTCAGCTTGAGCGCCTGGTTAGGCGGTTGCCGCTTTCTTCTTTGCTTTTTTGGCCTTTCTGTCGACAAACTCTTCATATTTTTCTGACAGAACGTAAACATACTCACATATTGCAATCGCAAAATCAAGAACATCTTTGGCATCTTGCGCAGTTGTTGATTCTTCATTTGCATGAGCACCAAGATTACGCTCTTTACGAAGAACTTCACCCCAAGAAAAGAGTCTATCATCGATTACTTTGAGTTTTTTCAACTCACGAAGACCTTCACTTAAATTTTTCTTACCAGATTTTTCAACGCATATTGCCTCAATAGCTTTTCCACACATTACAGCACATGCTGAATAGACTTCCGCTGAGTAACAACGGTGTGCATCTTCAAGTGCTTTCCGAACCATTGAGGGAATTGAGCCAAATGAAAATTTATCGGGAACAGGCCATAGTCTAGATGGAGTATCCCAACCCGTATCACTGTTTGGATCAAGGTCAGACCAGGCACTAGCTAATATAATGTCTTTGCATGATGGACAACGAAGAAGAATATATTTATAAGGTATATCATCAGGTGGCGATGTAACATGCTCGGCGAGTATTTTCGCATCAACACGGGCAATGCATCGAGGACAATCAATAAGCATATAAACCTCCAATTTATTTTGGCAACCGCCTAACGGATCGGCGCTAAGCTGCGGCGCTGATAACTTTCAAGTTGCTGAAAACGAAACGAGTTCATGCTGATGGCTTTCAAGATATATTAAACTGTTACGAGCCATGTTTAACGTACGAGCCCGCCGACAATTGCTTTTTAGTATAGCCGGCGGGCGACGCTCATTCCGTCAGCTTGAGCGCCTGGTTAGGCAGCAGCTTCAGAATTAATATTCGGAGCAGTTAAGCAAATGAAATTTACAGATTCATAAAAACGTAACAACCAGACACTTGTATTTATATCTTCAGGTACAACATAATACCAAAATTGGAAAATTCCCGGCTGAATTACTCTTGGATGTGTAGAATACAAATGAATCACAATTGATTCTATGGACTTTCGTAAATCCGAATTAATATCGCTAAGACCAGATTCTTCAAAAGCCCTTACATCATAAGAAAAAGGAAGAAGATGACCCTCTTCTTTGAAAAATAATCCCTTTACTATTCGAACTGCAACCTTATCTAATCGTTGGAGGTTGACATCATACAACGCTCCTTTTCCCAAATACAAACCAGAAGGCGAGTTGACTTCGACAGGCCGCATATGACGTTTTAGGGCATATAACATTCGACGCTTTTTGGGATTTGACAAAGCACGAAAAACAGATTGAACAAGAATTTGACCGGATGGCTTTGTTACCACATCGCCTCTAAGGGCAATCATCGTCTTGAAATATTCATCATCT
>JBEKLV010000279.1:0-4106 GCA_050008835.1 Bacteroidota bacterium
AGAAGACCTCCGAAAGTAATACGCTGAGTCCAGAGAAGATTTGGATAAGTTTTTCTCAAAGAAGTAAGAAGTGTATCGACGCCAAGTAGTGCTAAATCGTTGGGAATCTGGTCAACGTGCATCGCATATGCTTTTGTCATCACACGCACGTGTCCGGTTTGATAGTGCGCAGTATTTTGGATGAGGCCGGAGATTGCGCCATTGATCCAAGCGTGTAAAAATACTGTGAGCATGACACCGGCAGCAACAATCAACACAGGGAAAAGTGAACGAGACCGATCACGAAGCAAGCCTTTAAGGAGAAATTTGATCATGAGAATCTCCCTCTCAAAGCATCTGTTGGTTTCAAGTTAGCAATTTTCCTTGTCGGCAAAAAACTGACGATCGTTGTAACCACTAAGACAAGAAGAGTGGTTCCTATGATTAATCCAGCGGAATATGTTGGAAAAAGTTTTTCTCCGAGTGCAAAGCCCGCGTTGTCGAGCGCTCCCGGAAGAGTCATACCTGTTCGAGCTGCGTAGCTGAAGAGAGGGATACCGTAGGCAGCGGCAACAATTGCTGCGAGCACTCCGTGGAAAGCCCCTTCCAACGTAAAGAGTGTAATGATTTTTGTGCGCGTCATCCCAAGCGCCATGAGTGTTCCCATCTCTTTCTTGCGGCGGAAGATGGAGAGAACTTGAGTATCAAAGATTGCAAGCATTGCTAGGAAAAGAAGGATCACATATAAAACGCTTCCAGAAATTGTCTTGGTCTTTAATAGTGCATGAATATCGTGCAAAAGATAATCCAGATTTCTGAACTCCCATCCCGCAATTTGTTGGGGTGCTTGAACATTTCGTTTCAGTACAACTATTGTTGCTTGTCCGGGCATTGTTGTGAGTGATTGCAGGCGGTCGAGCGGAATCCAGATTTGTTCGTTGTCGATTTCCTGAACTGTCGTTTTCATCACCTCTACAATTTTTACCTCTCTCGCGTCGAATGTACCATGAACATCGCGCCATTGGACAGTAATCTCGTCACCTTTATGTAGCTCTATGCTTTTTGCCATTCTACTACCGATAAGAGCAGGGATCATTCCTTGATCTCTCTTTAAAAGGAATGAAGGAATAGACAAAGCGCTCTGGTTCGTGTCGATTCCCTTAAGAAGGATGGTCCGAAAACGACCCTCGGGGTAAATAGTAGCCTGACAGATGAGGATAGGAACCGCTTCGTTGTTTTTGACAAGCATCTGAAGCTCCGCGGGAATGGGAGCGTGTGCATCTGTAAGCGTAAGTGGATCAAATGGGTCGTATGCTTTTTGCCAAAATTGTCCGCCGCCATAGAAGGCGTCTATGGTGGCTCGCTCGACTTGCTCATTCATACCGTTGTACATACTCTGTAAGAATATTATAGCAACGAATGAAAAGGAAAGCGCAATGACATTGAGCCATGTCCGTAGGCCTGCGCCAAGAATATTGCGGAAGGCAAGTTTGAAAGTAATCATAATTCACCTCGCTTTCATGATTTTGTCTCGTCCTTCTCGACTCTTCCGTCGACAAGGGTGATTTTTCTTTTAAGATATGCGATAACCTTTTCATCATGCGTCGCAAAGACAAATGTCGTCTTGAGTTCTTCATTCAACTGCACCATGGTTTTCATGATATTGTGGGAATTTTCAGCATCAAGGTTCGCTGTAGGCTCATCTGCAAGAACAAGTTCCGGCTTTTTAACGACCGCTCGTGCTATTGCCACTCGTTGACTTTGTCCGCCAGAGAGTTGTGCAGGCTTGGAATCAGCTCGATCCGCTAATCCAACCCATTCCAGCGTATCCATAACGAGTTTCTTTCGCGTGGATGAATCCTTGCCAAGAAGCAGTAAAGGAAATTCCACATTTTCGAATACGGTATAGACTGGCAGCAAGTTGAATGTTTGAAAAATGAAACCAATGTGGTCCTTCCTCAATTGAGCGGCTTCTTTTTGTGTAAGCAGTTCCGCATTCTGTCCCAACACTTCAACACGGCCGCTGGTCGGAGCATCAAGACAGCCAATGATGTTTAAAAGTGTCGTCTTACCCGATCCGCTGGGGCCAATTAAACCGAGGAATTCACCTTTGTGTACTGAAAGATTAATTTTATCTAATGCCTTCAGGATAGTAAATCCAAGGGGATAAGTTTTGTCTAAGTTTTCGGTTATTATTACTGTCGAATTCTGCATAAGTGATTCCTTATTCTTACGTTCGATTATATTACTCATCATGTGATATCGAGTAAAAGTTTCTCAGTGATTGAACACGAGCATAACTTGAAGTCCTGTCCCTGCGAAAGAACTGGTGCCGCCTTGAATTCGAGAGAGTTGCATAGTATCTGGGTTCCCAAATCCAAGAAGATAAATGATCCAATTATCATATGTCATCTGCCAGGAAAGAAGGCGATACCAATCGTGATTAGTCCAGTCACGGTACACTATAGCTGAAATTCGATCAACTGCTCCGATCGGATAATTCAGTGAGCAACCAGAAAATCCGAGGCCATCCGCTGAACCGAAAACATCGCTTGGATGTTCAAACCGAAAGTATTCGGTCAAAATAGTCAGTCCGTTACCGATATCGAAAGTGTAGTCAGCTCCTAAAGTCCATTGCCGCTGATATATCATTTCAGGAATATCAGTTTGATCATGAATAAGTACTGCCTCGAACCAAGCTCCAATGCCTAAATTCCATTTCCCATCAAGCGCAAACCGATTTTCAGGAATAGAAGATATACCAGTGGCTATCGGCAACCTAGGCAAAGTGCTGAAATCCGCTTCTCGATGGTGATAAGAAAATCCTGTTTCACCACTCCAGAGTGGCATTTGCACTCTTCCACCATATTCAATATTGTTCTTTTGTGTTGGGGCAGTTTCCCATCCTTTTGTTTCATCGTTTCCGTACAGTCCCCATAGCCAAATATTTGCATTGGTCAGGAAGTAATAACGCACGAGCAAACCATACACTCCATCGGTGAGCTGCAGAGGATCGCGAGGATCAACTTTATCAAACCACATAAGCGGTCGAAAAAGTGTTGCAGAGCCGAAGCTTATTTTTTGCAGTCCAATTCGTAATTCTAACTCATCCGAAGCGAGACGGAAGGATGCACGGTATGGTTTTATTTTCCCATCGTATTCAGGATGTTGGTCTTTTAAGAAACCTTGCGTGTCATATGTATTGAGGGAAAGGTCCAAATCGACAGCAAGATCACTATCCAATTTTTGTTTTATAGTCAATTCGGGGATGTAGCGAAAACCAGTTTGGGAAACTTGATCGTTGTCGGGAGTGACCGTAATCCACCCGGATGCCTGACCGCTTAAGGAGAAAGTTTGTCCAAATGCTTGTGTTAGTCCCCAAAACAAAAGAATAAAAAAATTTATGCAGTAAGTTTTTATTTTCAAAAGTTCATTCCTTAATACAACGAGCAGCAATTGAAAAAATATTTCTATTTTTGATTATACCAATATGAAAATAGGAGTTCAATTAGATAGTCCTTAATATCTTTGAGCGGAAATAATTTAGGAGCAGCAACATAATTTGCTGCGACGCCATCGAAGAGAACACCGATAAGATAACAATCAAGATCGGGTCTTTTTGATCCCGCTTGAACAAGAAGGGCACGCATTCTCTTAAGATAGAGTTCGATGTACTTTTTACCTTTCCTTCTTAGAATTTTCCGCCAGCCATCATCAAGATTCAAGCGCAGTGAAAGTAGAACTAATAATGGGTTCTTTTCTAATAACTCGAGCCATGAATTGATCAAAGAAATAATTTTTTCTTTGGGAGTACGACTATCATCGCTCTCATTTGGATTAGGTAATAACTGGTCGACTCCTTCATCGATGAGTGCTAATAGAATATCTTCTTTCGTAGAGAAGTGGGAAAAAATAAGCCCCTTAGATATTTTTGCTTTCTTCGCAATCTCGTCTGTGGTAGTTGCTGAAAAGCCCTTCTTTGCGAATAATTCCAGAGCAGCTGAAATAATAGCACTGCGGCTTTTTGCTTTCATTTGTTTAGATAATGTCTTTGATCGGGGCGACATAATTGTTTCTCCATATATGACTGACTACTTAGTCAATGTAAATAAAGGAAAAAAAGAAGT
>JBEKLV010000028.1:0-21709 GCA_050008835.1 Bacteroidota bacterium
TGTGCATCTAGGATCTGAAGGATTCGCTCGTGTTCGTGGATTGTAATTATTGGTTCATGGTTGCCTTGTTTGACCTGATTATTCCAAAACATCAATCCGGCGTAGAAAGGATGGCGAAGAATATGCGTCATAATGCTGTTGCATATTTTTTTACCCGTACGTGAGCGGAGTCCTTTCTCATACATGATCTCTGCAAGTTCGAAAGCGGAATAATTGCCGGTGAGGTAGAGTTTGAGACATTCATGGACGAGGTGCCATCGTTGCGGATCGGGAACAATAATCTTTTTTCCGTCAACTTCCTTATTGAGGTATCCAAGTGGCGCACAAGTTGGCCACCAACCGGTTTCAAATCGTTCTTGCATGCCTTTTTTAGTCTTGCGGCTATTGATATCTGATTGGAACTGATTAACGCTTGCAAGAATTGTATCTATCATTTTCCCTTCGGGGCTATCATCAAGCATCGGTTGAGCTACAGAAATCAATTTTGCATTTACCTTTTGGAGGAGTGCTTTAATAGTCAGGTGGTCAATGGTGTTGCGGGCGAGTCTGTCCGTCTCTTGAACGACAACCACTTGATCTGTTTGCGCCTGTTGCACTTGTGCGAGAAGTGCTTTTAGGGCCGGCCGATCAAGGTTAGTGCCACTTTTGCCATCATCCTTATAGACACCATCGACGACGTAGCCATTCCTCACGGCAAAATCACGACAAATTTTCTCTTGGGTATCTAGCGAATACCCTTTCTCGGCTTGTTCCTCTGTAGAAACGCGGCAATAAATAAGTGCCTTAGGCATAGATGGAGGTTACCTATTTTAAGGTACGTACAGTATCGTACCCACCTGGCCTGTCAAGAGAGGAAAAACGTTCAGAAAGACAGATGATTCTAAGGGCGTTCACGAGCCGGGAAAATCGTTCAAACGCCTCTTGAATGGAGATTTTCTCACTGAATTCTTCTTGGTAAGTTTTCTTGAATTGCCCAAGTATTTTTTCATCAGGTCTCATACCATTCCTTGAATGGTATGAAACAAAGGAAGGGGAGATAAGGCGGCTAAAGATTACTTAAAGAAAACATTGTCCTTCCGTATGCTAGTTTCTGGATGAAATGTTACGTTCATTCTTTTGTGTAGGAAGAATCGGTTTTGTATGGATAAGTACCATAGGATTAATTAAATTGACTATGTGGCACGTAGCATTCGATTAATCATATGAAGATCGAAATCATTATCTTTTAAGGACAGAAGAGCGAGAAGGAGAGAATATGGAAGTATCGAAGCGGGTTGCCTTAGTTGCACACGATAACTGCAAAAAGGACATGGTCGAATGGGTGGAATGGAACTGGAGGTCGCTCATGGATCACGAACTCATTTGCACGGGAACAACCGGACGTCTCGTGGAGGAGGCTATAACCAATAAACTGGGAAAAGGACAGTCGTATAGCACTCATATCATCAAATTGAAATCAGGTCCGTTTGGAGGTGACCAGCAGCTTGGAGCGATGATCGCAGAAGGCAACGTCGATATTGTGATCTTCTTTTGGGATCCGATGCAGCCACATCCCCACGATGTCGATGTGAAGGCTTTGTTGAGAATCTCCGTGCTCTACAATATTCCCACCGCGTGCAACAGGGCGACCGCGGATTTTTTGATCTCCTCTCATTTAATGAGAGAGGCATATACTCAGAAAATAACTGATTACTCGACGTACCTTAATCGATCAATATAATCGCAATGAAGGAAGCTCAAGCTCATTTAATTGTGTTTTGTTGACGGTTCTTCCAATCTGATATTCTGTATAATTGCATTCTCTAAACTCCACTTGCCTTTGAACGAGCAGTCAGCTACCTTATTACAAATCTAAAACAGTCCAGCGGGTTGCGGGAGAAATTTTGCTGGAGTTGAAACCTCTGGATTCGAAAGATGAAAGAGGTTTTTTTGTTTTAGTGAGAATCAGACAAAAGGAATAAAAACGCAGTACTGCGTTTTTACAAACGTTATGCGTAATTACAAATTTGGGATATTCAAACTATGACATACGAATCGAGATGGAAGATAATTGAAAAAGTTGGTTCAGGTGGGCAGGGGGAAGTTTATCGGATTTTCGATACCCAGAAGTTCGGCACGGACGAGGAATTTCGAAAGTGGTTTGTGTATTCCCTTGGGCGACTGAGCAAATACGGAACAGACTCTGGAACTTTCAATGATGATTTTAAAATGTTTCAGGAATCTATCCTAAAATTGGTTAGCCTCCAAGACCAATCTCAATACTGTGCCTTGAAGATTCTTCACAAATTTGAGGATGCACGCGACTTCGAAAAAGCAGGTGAGCGAATCAAGAAGGAAATCGCAGCAATGTCGAAAGTATCGCACCCAAATCTATTACGCATAATTGACTATGATTCTGAATCGAAGTGGTTTGTTTCTCCTTTTTTCTCTCAAGGTACTCTATCAAAACAATCTCATTCTTTTGTTGGCGATTTCCCTAAATGCCTCAAGGCAATTCGACCACTGATAGCTGGTGTCGCCGAGCTCCACAAGAAGGGAATCGTGCATAGGGACATAAAACCGCAAAATGTGTTCATTGGCTACAACGGCGAGCTAGTTCTTGGTGACTTTGGTTTAGTGTTCTTCACTGACGAAAGACACTCTCGAATTTCTGAAACTTACGAGAATGTTGGAAGTAGAGATTGGATGCCTCCATGGGCAATGGGAATGAGAATTGAGGACATTAAGTCAAATTTCGATATTTACTCTCTGGGAAAGCTTCTTTGGTCAATGGTGTCAGGATCGCCAATACTTAGGCTCTGGTATTTTCAAAAAGATGAGTTCAATATTGAGAAGCTCTTTCCGAATTCTTCATTTATTCAGTTTGCGAATCCTCTCTTTGCTAAAAGCATCGTTGAGAATGAAGAGGACTGCTTGAAAGATGCTACCGAACTTCTGTTTGAGATCGATAAAGTATTGTCAGTTATCAGTCTCAATGCTGACCGTGTCGATCCGAAGGTTCAACGTCGATGTAGAGTTTGTGGAATTGGCACTTACGTTGAGGTCATTGATCGAAACATAACCGATCTACAAAATTTCGGTTTGAATCCTGCTGGCAGTAGGAGCTTCAAGGTCTTTATCTGCAATCATTGTGGCAATGTACAATTATTTACATTCGGTGATAGGAAAGATCCTCCAGCGTGGACATAATATTATAACAGCAAAACAAACGGCGTAATGCCTGCACACGTTATGTGTCATTGCTATCTCTATATTCGAGGAACCTAATGTCGTCACAATATACTGGAAATGGAAAGATGAAATTCCCGAACGGGAACGAATATCCTTGCACATTCACGATTCATCATCCTGATTCTGCGGACACGGAGGTCTATATCAATACCGTCGGAAACTATCCTGCAATATCAGCAGATTACTGGTCGCTCTCAGCCCCCACACTTTGCACAGTGCATCTCTCTGGGCAAACCATAAATGGGTTTTCAGTTGCCACTGATGTCACGATAAACAATTTCAACGGGAATAGGACTTTAGGATTTGCTGATTTCATTGGCATTGCTAACACTCAAAGTTTAATCTCATCACATACCTCTGCAACTGCATCGTACGAATGCTTTCTTACAAATCTTCTCTTTTGCGGGACGCACAGTTCTCCCTTGCCCAATGGCGGTCGGACAATGGATAGGCTTCCCGTTCAGTTGTATGGAAGAAACTGCGAACTCAGGATGCTGGCGAGTCGACAAACACTGCGAGATAGTCTCAAGAAGACAAAGATCGAAATCACTGCTTGCATAACCATTCCAGCAAGTGCTGGCGATACTTTGCAGACGATTGAGGAAATGTTCTTTGATATTCTCAGTCTGATTTCATTCGCCCAAGGGTGTTTTGTTTCCTGCGTTCGCATTGAAGAGAAGGATGCTGCAGGGGTCGTCACGATGATTCATCTCCTTACGGCCAAGACTCGACCTTTCGTCGGAGGCTTTGACATTATTCCTGATAACACACCGACCGATCCGCATCTCAAATTGTTTCTTGAACAGGCTCTTCCGAATTATCTGACTCACAAATCGAATCTCCAACTGCATTTCTTTCTTACATATTATCTTGAATCCAAACTCCACAACACGAAGTCCATCAAATTCTTGCTCGCTTGCATAGCTGCCGAGTGCATCAAAAGTAACTTTGCAGTCTGGCAAGGGTTACCAAAAGCACCTACCGGTTGGTTTGCTCATCTACGTGTGTGGATGTGGTCGAAGGTATTCAACCAATCACCAAGAAGCTTTCGAGCTTTGCTCACTGAGGTCTTTAGGTATTTTGGCATCACAGGAGAAAAATTCACGTTCATTAAGTTTCGTAACTATGTGGTCCACACCGGAGATGAAAGCCTCTCCTTTCCTGATTGGAGGCGAGAACATTTCAAGCTCGTCAACCAACTTGATCGACTCTTTCTTAAGATTTGTGGATACAGGGGAAGCTATGTTGACATAAATGACAACTTCTCAATCAAGACGGTATGATGGCAACGGTGCATAATAGAACCTATATTGTCACAAGGTACCATCTTTGGCGAAAGAGTTGGAGAGATAGAGGAGGGCGAGTTTAATGAATTACACTTGCCTTTAAACATAGAGTCAGGTATATTCTTTTAAATCTGAAACAGTCCGGCAGGTTACGTGGGAGAGATTTTGCTGGAATTAAAGAGCCTCTGGATTCGAAAGATGAAAGAGGTTTTTGTGTTTAATGAGTGAGTCAGATATAAGAAAAATGCAATATTGCGTTTTTTTAGATGTTGCTACACCATTTGCTCCGCACTACGTTCGGTCGCTCATAAGCGGTGTGGCAACGTGGCACCCCCTGTTGCGCGAAAGATTCCGTTTCGCTCCACGAACGGCGTACAACAGCGGGAGCAATGGCATTGCGTGCCATGCGATCGTAAGCATAAAACGGTTCCATGCTCAAGCACTGCATCGTTCCAGCGCGACGTTATGTGAAATTGTTTTGCAATTTTGTTTTCTTGGCGGTTATTCTGTCGCCTTACCTCATTGAAAGGAGGTTCGTATGACCAACACGCCGACTCAAAATGAAACTCCGTCAGTGGATCCCCAGTTGCAGACAGCAACTGAGAATCTCAAACAGCCATTTAAGTTCGTAGCAACCGTTCTCTTCGTATATCTCCCCCGAATGCCCAAAGGTGTTCAGGGAGTCGTTGTTGTTGCGTTCACAGCAATTATTTTCCTTCTCTGCGTTGGTGCCTTGAAGCAGTTTGGAGGGATTGATCTATTAGCCCTTTTCAGCAAACAGTCATACGATTACCAAGTCTCTGGTGAACTCGTCAACCGAAATGACTTTCGCTGGCCACCAACTTCTTCTGGAATTGAGTTTTCTTCAACAAAGATGTTATTTACTCACAAGGAAATCATGCAGGGGGGCTTTTTCAGACTTATCTGGATTGTCAAGTTTCCCCAAAACGATCTGGGTTCCGGTGCTATTGACTTATCTGTTACTGAGAGAGAGCCAGCAGGTGGTTATAAAGAAATTGCGTCGACACTTAAGAATTACTCTTCGCTGTTTGATCCGTCAAAGCCATATCGTTGGGTCCGTCTTATCATTGATAGCACTAATGCATCAGACAAGATTAAAATAGAATTTATAGACTAAACCATTTTATTGTATTGCGATTGTAGAGAACCTATATTGTCACAAGGTGACGCCCACGGTAAAAGAATTTGAGAGACAGAAGATGGTTGAGTAATTCGAGAACATCCGCTTGCCTTTGAACAAGTAGTCAGCTACCTTACTACAAATCTAAAATAGTCCGGCAGGTTTTGTGGGGGAGGAATTTTGCTGGAGTTAAAGACCTCTGGATTCGAAAGATGAAAGAGGTTTTTGTGCTTTTAAGAGGCAAGACAAATAAAAGAAATAAAAACGCAATGCGTTTTTATAAGCGTTAGGCGCAATTTTTTGCCCCGGAGGAACAATGTCGAAGAATCGAGATGATTTCGATCCAAAAGTTGTTGACACGCTTTCAAGAAGAGCGTCATTCATATGCTCAAATCCTGACTGTAGAGCTTTAGCTATTGCCCCGTCAAATGAAGATACTTCGAAAGCGATCTATATTGGTGTCGCCGCTCATATCACAGCTGCCGCAGAAGGTGGGCCAAGATACGACCCAAACCTGACACCGGATCAAAGGGCGTCAATCGAAAACGGAATCTTTCTCTGCAGCAGCTGTAGTGTTATGATTGACAAGAATGGCGGAATCGATTTTCCAACGAACTTGCTGCATCAATGGAAGCGTAATCATGAACAGTGGGTGCGCGAACACCTCAACAAATCCGTAGAATCTCAAATCACCATCGTTGATGGTGAACATAAAGCGAAGGGCATCGGCAATGTCACAGGGTTAGAGATCAAGAAATCTGCCATCATTAAACCTGGAACGAAAGTCAGCGCGGAAGGTATCGGAAATGTCACAGGAACAAAAATCGGATAATCACATGAAAGCGACAACATTTTTTGGTTACATTTGTCCCAAATGTCATACTACAATCGATATCGGGGCAATAGTTGGGGGCGGTGAGCCTCTCTGTCCTCAATGCAAGACTCCAATGGTCCCTAACCCAAATGGCCGAAATGTTGCAACAAACGTTCATTGCAAAAACTGCAACTCTACTTTTGGAATAATTAATTCTGACAAGTGTCCGAATTGCGGTACCCCGTTTGAGGGCTAAAAACTGCGCCTAACACGCATAAAAATGGAGCTTAGTTTAACAATATCAAAGTCTGACGTTTCGCTTAGTAGAACTTTGCTTCGTGCGCCAGAATGGATTTTTTGTAGCGCACTCGCAACGTCATTTTTATGCGAAACGTTAGACGACATGTACAGATTGAAAATGCAAATCAATCAACTTTATGTAAGTGATTGAGGCTGGGTCGGTTAGAAAAGCGATAATAAGCTCAAGGAAAGGAGCACGTTTATGGCGAAGAAAAAATTAAAAGACGTAAGATTTGCCAAAGCAGCTGATGTTATGACGAAGGATGTTGTATACATTGAAGGCAGCAAGACTGTAGCTGATGCAATCAGGCTGATGAGAGAGAAGCGGGTCTCCAGCCTGGTTGTAAACCGACGAGGAAAGGAAGACGCCTGGGGGATGTTAACACGCAAGGATGTGGTCAACAAAGTTGTTGATCCCGGTAAGGATCCACACGATACCAAAGTCTTTGAGATCATGTCCAAGCCACTCATCATGGTGTCTCCCGGTCTCGCGTTAAAATATTGCGCCCGATTGATGAACCATGCAGGCATAAGGCGGGCGACCGTTTTCGATGGTAAGGAGATTGTCGGGATTCTCAGTAACACCGATATCTTCAATGCCATCAAGGTGTAGCTAATGCTTCATTGTCTAGGTACGCTAGCATCTTTACCGGATGAACAAGCCGAACCCAGCCAGGTCGCTATGTTTAGTATCGAATGGAAGCACGTCGCCTAACAGAACCAATATTGAAAGAGAAAAGTAGTTAAATAAAAAACTCCGTAGGTTGTCTACGGAGTTTTCTGCATTGAAATAATCCCACTAACTCGCGTAAATCTATTTCAACAGTAAAAGTTTCTTCGTCTCTGAATATTGCCCCGCCTGCAATTGATAGAAATACACTCCGCTCGGTTGATTGTTCGCATCCCACTTAAACGAATAATTTCCCGCTGCAAGATTCTTTGAAATGAGCGTGGTGATTTCTCTACCCGTAAGATCAAAAATCTTCAGTCTCGCAAATTCTGATCGGGGAAGAGAGAATGATATCGTTGTCGATGGATTGAAGGGATTCGGGTAGTTCTGGTGGAGCGTGAATTCCATCGGAACCGTGCCAGAGATTTTCTTCACGCCGGTCGCAATGGTGTCAAATTCGGCTATCCACAAACCATCAGCGGTGCCGATGAGGAGATGGGAATCATCTCCATACGGCATCACCAGCAGGACGTCGTAGCCGACCGGGAACTCCGTGACTGGCTCCCAGTTACCTAAGCCGTCCAGAGAGCGGTACAACGATTGCTGCTTGAAAGTACCGACGCTCGCGAAAGCGCCAAACCTTTGGGAAACATTCACCGTCTTTCCACTATATTGGCTCGGGATTCCGCTGATCCTGCTCCAGGTTTTTCCCTCATCGGGCGATGAGTAGAACAACCCATCGTAGGTTGAAGCCAACGTCACAGCGATGTGGTTGACTTCAGCGGACGCAATTCCGGTGACGTTGAGATTCCCCAAACCGGAGTTTGAGAAATTCCAGGTCGCGCCACCGTCGGTGGAGCGGAGAATGCCGATAGCTTGGTTGCTATAGTTTCCTTCCGCTCCTGCAAGAAGAACTCCCGATGGAGTTTCTGCGATATTGAAGATGACATTAAGTCCTGAAACTACAGCACTATCCACAACTACCTGCCACGTTTTCGCATCATCTTGTGAGCGATAGATCCTGTCCCACCCCGCGAAGATGGTGCCGTTCTGGGTCACCAAGAGATGGAAGCAAGTACCGCCGAAATTCGTCTTTGTCCAACTTCCCCCGTTATCAACTGATTGGTAGAGACCCCAGTCGGTACTCGCAAGGAGCTTGCCCGACTTCGTAACCGCTAAGCTAGATACCCCGGAGGCCAATATCAAGGCCTTTGCCTTTTCCAATCTGCCTCCACGTCCTCCCTGAATCTGGAGAGGTGAGGAGTACGCCACTCCTTCCGTCACTGCCGTACGAGGTACCAATAAAGATAGTGTCTTTGTAAACGAGAGCGCTCCATACGTTCATATACTGCCCCTTCAAGCTGTCGGGCCAGCAGTAATTCATTCTTATCACCTCGCTGGTAATCGTCTGCGTCCCTTGCGCCCACACCTGTTTCGGTATGAACGCAATCGCGAGAACAAAGATGCTCATCGCTACATACATCCATACACGTTTCATTTGCTACTCCTTAAAGGAATTGTTTTACAACTGTGATCTATTTTTTAATGTTAATTCTATTCCTATTATGCTATTCAAATTGCTCGTACAATAAAAAAGGCGTGAACTCTTCACGCTTTCCATCCGAGCCCTGTCACAGGCCCATTCTGAAAGCACTCCAAGCCACGCCCTACGAAGGGCGTAGTTCGAGCAACTGTTTCAGAACGGTTGAATAGTGACAGTATTCGGATGGAAACAGTAGCCGTAGCTACGCTATATTATTATTTCAAATTTCTAGATAACTCTTTCTGATTTCTCCTATCTCGTGGGATTCAACAAGGACAATGTACGAGAAAATAAATGACCTGCAAGTATTGATAGCAAATTACTGATCTCCAATGGAATAAGTTTCCCTTTTCGTCAATTTATCCCCACTTACGATGCGTCTGCCTCTTGCTATTCTGATATTCATGGGTACAAAAATATCGTACAAAGCAATTCCGAATTGCTTGCGCAAGTACCGTCGGATCAGTCGGTTCAAGCAAAAACAAGTCGCAAAGATGTTGGGATTCAAAACCGCAAGCCGGATCTCGCGATGGGAAAAAGGATATTGTCTCCCAAGTGTCGTGAATCTTCTAAAACTTTCCATACTCTACCGTACGATGCCGGATACGCTCTTTCTCGATCTTACGCGCAAACTTCGGGAGGTCATTCGGGAGCAGGGAGAAAAGGTCTTTGGGAAAGCCGTGGAAAGCAATGGATAAAGAGGATCCGAAAAATGAAGTCCGGCGGATGGATTCAGGATCGTGGTACTGGGTCTCGAAAGTCGTGATACAGAAATATGCATCGAAGGTCGGATTCCTATCGATAGCGGTGTATCACTTTCTTGCAAGCATGACCGATGAAAATCAAAGCTGCTATCCGTCACAGCGATATGTAGCTGAACGTCTTGGATGTTCGCGATCATCCGTTTCAAGAGCAATTAAAAAATTGAAGGTTTTGAAATTCATCGCGTTGGCCAGAGAGGTAAATGGCAACTATACATATCAGCTTTTGGATACAAAAAATTGCACTGATGCAAACAAGATGTCGCACGGGTGCAATCAGGATGTTGCACTAGTGGACACTAACAATAACCAGTTAACAAGAATTAATAACAATACGTTTGTTTGTGTCAAAACGAATAAACACGTAAGCGGACGACGACCGGAAACAAGGGAAGAGCTGCTGGCATCGGATATATCGTCAATGCTCGATGATCGGCGAAACATCAGGCAGTACCTTTCCTATGCCCGCAAATATCCCGAATCAGTTCTCAGGGAATTCCTGTCGCAAGCGCAACAAACGCCATCGCACAGGATCAAAAAGAGTCGCGGGGCGTTGTTCGCCTACTTGGTAAAGCAATATGACCAACAAACCTCTTAAGATCCTCGCGATCAATCCCGGAACCCGTTATCTCGGCATTGCCGTGTTTATCGGTACGGAACTGAGAGATTGGGCGGTGAGAGTGATAAAAGGGAAGAGTATAACGGATTGCGTTACGGATTACGTGAATCAGTATGAAATCAATGTCATAGCAATCAAGAAACTCCATGCCAGCCGTTCATCAAAAGCCCTCAGAAGAATTACAAATGAAATCGAAAACTTTGCCATAAAACAGAAACTCGATTTCCATGAATATTCCATAAACGAGTTGAAGGAAAATCTTTTATCCGAAACACTCGGCAACAAACGGATTTTGATGGAAGCAGTTTCTGAAAGATATCCGTTTTTAATGGCGGACTGCCAGAAGGAAGTAAAGAACAAGAATCCGTACTTCGTCAGGATGTTTGAGGCAATAGCTTTGGGAATCGTTTGCTTCAACGCTGTTGATACCGGAACGGAAAAGGTCGAGATAAAACGATCATAAAATTATGAAAAAGAAAAACAGCAAAAGAATTCTCGGTATCGACCCGGGAACGAAATACATCGGGTTTGCTCTTATGGAAAGTGAGAAACTTATCTATTACGGTGTGAAAACGATTCCAAGGTTGAAAACTTCCAAGGCGACGCTGGAAGAAGGAAAGAGAATCGTATCAAGGCTTATGGATGATTTTAGGCCGAATATCTTGGTCGTGGAAAAGACGTACTTTGCTAACAACAAAAACTCGATTTTGCTGAACACATTCACGGCTCAGATACGACGGATAGGGAAAGGAAAAGGACTCGAGGTTTTAAGTATCGCAACCAATACCGTACGAAAAGCAGTCTGTGGAAATGGTGCTGCAAGCAAAGATGAGGTGGCAAAAGCTATCGTAGCAAGATATCCGCAGCTGAAACCTTACTTAACCTCTGACAAGAAATGGAAGGAAAAATACCATCGGAATATGTTCGATGCAGTGGCGATAGGATTAGCAAGCCTGCTATCGATCTTACATAACTCCTAGATGATAATAGATCTCGAATCGACCATCTGAATTAAAAACGTTCAATTGTATCAAAATATTTTGATAATCATCAAAACTATGATTTGCCTTTAATATTGAAATGCATTAAAATTAATTGCTAGTAATAATGAGTTCTACGGTAACCGAGAGAGTGATGAAAGAAAAAAAAGAGTATATAACAGATCGAGACTTCGTAGGTCGTAAAAGACTCAGAGATACATTCACCAACCGGTTCTCGTTAATTAGCGAGATTGAAAAAGTCCTAAATCAAGAACCTCCAATACCCATTATTGTATTTTTTGGACTTGGCGGCATCGGAAAAACATACTTAGTTCATTACATTAGGGAAAAATTTGGGCGTGATTGGCAGGAAAGCCCAGAGGGATATCCACATGCATATATAAGTCTAAGATCTGATCACACAGGACTAAACGTTGCCGACGTACTTGAGTCATTGGGAAATCAGATAAAGATATATTGGCCCCAGTTCACTTTCCCTCGTTTTGATTTCATCCTCAAGAAATTCGGTGAACGTATTCACCGCTCTCCTCAGTCAAGTGATTCAAAGGTCAGATTGGAATTACAACTTATAGGTGAAATTGGGTTAGGTAAAATCTTTAAAGTAGGCCAATTGTTTGAATCATTGGTGGGAAGACTCAATAGTTATCTGTTATATAAGAAGACTCGTCCTTGGTTTATTGAGAATCTAGAAATTCCATTTGGCGTTCGATATCAAGACGCGATTAACCAAATAACTTTAGGGGAGATCCTGCGACTACTACCTAAAGCTTTTGCAGCTGATGTGGCACACACCGTCAATGGTATGGAACCTCCATTTAATAGAGTCATTTTACTTGTTGATAATTACGAGCTTTTAGAAGCTAATACAAGAGAGTATATCGGCAAGCAACTTCCTAGTTTCGTTCAACAACTCGCAGAAGAAATAGTGCATCAGAAATCAGGCATACTTTTATTAATCGCAGGTAAGGACAGACTGCACTGGGCAGATATCCGGTTAAACGATGGAACATATGCTGTCGACGTAAACAGTATATGGTCAAATAGTATTATTGAGAATACTCCCACAGGTTTTTCGAGTAGTAGTATGATTCAACGTCTAATTGGTAATTTGTCAAAGGAGGACAGCTACGAGTACCTAAAGAAGAAGGGTTTTCTCGATCAAAAGATAATTGAGGATGTTTATGCACTGACTTCTGGATATCCACTTGGATTATGTACGGCAGCCGATTTGATTACACAAGCCTCTGATAGAGCATCAGAAGAATTATCGATTCTTCGTTCAAAGGTCCACAACTTTCCACTATTTTCGTTTGAGTGGAAGGAGGAATTATGTGGATGGATTTTAGAGAGACTGTTGGAACAACTCAAAGATCAGAATCGGGAACCTTTGCGTGCTCTCGTGCGTATTGCTTCAATTCCGAGGTGGTTCAATGAGGATTTATTATTTAATCTAACGAAGCTCTATGATATTCAGGATCAGTTTAATCAATTAATCAATTACAACTTTGTGGAATCTTTTAGCATTAAATTGCCCTCCAAGACTATTCGTGCTTATCGGTTGAAAGTTGACGTACGTAGATTTCTCCTTAAGACGATACGTGTCCAACAACAACTTCACGAACTAAACGCACAAGCTAAAGAATATTTCAGAAGCTTAATGGATGTTGCTAAATCTCCCGAGGAACGGTTTCTCTATGAGCTTGAATTTCTTTACCATTTCACTATAACAGAACCAGAGCAGGGTTTGCAGAGACTTGAGTTTGTATTTGAAGACTATTTAGAAGAGTATAGAATCGACTTTTGCGAATCAATCCTTCAGATGTTAAGGGATCTTGAATGTTACTCGACCTACGATAAAGCGAAATTATATCTGATGACTGGGCGGTACTACACTACGATCGCTGAGTATGCCACTGCATATGAGAATCTTCGAGAAGCAAATTCACTAGAACCGTTAACTAATGGATTTGAACCACATAGGGTTGCAATTGTACAGAGCTTCGCGGAATGTTGTAGATTGATAGGAAAGAACTATGAGGCATTAAAATATTGGCAGGATATTCTTGAACTAGCAAACGAACACAATGAACCGTGCTCCAAGTTTCTCGCGCTTTGGGGACAATCTCTCACATATAAGTTACTCGATGAAGTTCCAAAAGCTTATCAGCTTTGTGAACAAACTTCAAATTCGATGTCTATCATCTCTAAGCAATGTTCACCAACAGATTACAGAAAATATGGTATCCATGGCTTTGCAACAAAGGAAGCCGATATCTTACGTCACAAGGCGGAACTCTTTCGCTGTTTGGGAGATTATGCTAATGCTTCCATTTGTTGTGATAAATTTCGATCATTGCTTGTAAATAAAACATTATCGCTCGCGTTTGCTTACGGACTATTAGTATCAGCTCACATATCGAGAATGGAAGGTAATGCTGAAGTAGCGATAAACCTGATGTCTGAAGCAAAAATAATCTTCGACCGCAGCCATGAACCACGTGGGGTGTATTCTGCTATACGTGCGATGGCTCAGATTGAATTATACTACAACCAAAATTTTGATCTTGCTAGAACCTATTTCGACGAACTCATAAATGCTTCATCGAAATACTACCCATATGGTCCAATTTATGCAAGCTTAGGATTAGGAGAATTGAACAGATTTTCTGGAAAACTTACATCTGCCAATGAGAATTACAAGAGAGCAATAACTATCTGTAGGGGTCTTGGAGGAAAGATCGAAACAGCTTATGCATATTTAGGTTTAGCTGAGATTGCCCGAGCCGAGCAAGATAATGATTCCATGTTATCTTATACTAGAGAAGCTCTTCAGATAGGTGAAAGTGTACAAAATCCATGGGTTATAGTCTATGGGAACTTGATTTCTTCCTGCGCCGTTGATGGTAATAAAGAGACATATCTTAAGGATGCTCAAGAGGCAAATGGAAAATTCAAGCGTCGTCTGACAGATATAAACATTGAAAGCCAAGAAATCACACGGACTATTACACGACTCGCCATTAGAAGTGGAGTGCGTCCATTTCGGTTCAATTTTCTCTAAGATAATCGGTGCCAACTCTGTACCGAATATTTTTTTTGCCAAAAGAATAGCCCATGAAAGAACTAATTATTGCAGAATTTAAAGATGTTGATTCTGAGTTCCCTAGCAATATCTCCACTGATATGGCGCTTAGCAATTGTATAAAAGCGAAAAGCAGTGCCCTAGCAAAAGGAGATTTTAATGCTGCTGGTCAAGCAGCAAAGGCTGCTGCTGAATGCTATCGTAGGATTGGTTTTTCCGACAAAGCCATCAACGAGCAACAAACAGCATTTGCTTTGTTTAAAGAAACCGGGAATAGATCAGGTGCTCTATGGACAAAATGGGCGAATGGCAATCTCTTAAAGCAAGAATGCGAGTACACGATTGCCATTCCTGTATTTAGAACTACTTACATACATGCGTTGAGTATTAAAGATTATCATTGTGCTGCATACTCTTATGCTGGATTAGCTGAAACAACAAGAATACAAGGTTTCTACCAACCCTCCTTTGCGCAACATCTGTATGCATTGAAAACATTCAGGTCATTGAAAGACTATCGCGGTATTGTTTGGGCTTATGGAGGCTTGGCTCAGATGTACAAGAATTGTGGAAAATTGAGAAATGCGTTTGAGTTGTTTGATATATCGCGCACTATTGCAGAGGAATCTAGTAACATGTTAGGACTCGGGTATGCACTAAGAGGAGTTGGTGAAGTGCAAGGATTTGGAAACTCTATCTTAAAGGGAATGCATCATTTGAACATTGCCCTTTCAATCTTTCGCTTAAAAAGGCTTCCCCAGGGAGAAGCATATGTGCAAAAATCACTTGGTGACATTAATTTGAGACGAGAATATATTGAGCTTTCGATTCAAAGTTATCAAAACGCATTAGGTTTGTTTAGACAAATAAATGACCAAAGAGGTATCGCATTTACTTTAAAGGGGATGGGCGATGTTCAAAGAAGACTTGGTTTATTTGATGAAGCTATTGATTTGTACCGTAACTGCTATACTTTCTTCAAGGCTAAAGGTATCGAATACGGAGTTCAAATCAGTTCTATAGCCCTTGCGAGCCTTGGCGTGATTGATAGGAAATCTTGGGAAAAACCTGACTCGTCAACTATTTCGTTTTTCAATAACTATTGATGCATTTCAACAAAGAAGATTTTATTCATTGATTTTCACCATTTTCGAATCTCTATCTTTTTAATCCTTTCATTTCCACTTCATCAGAGTAAAATCTGTTCTAGACTTGCAATATTTAACGAGAGTAGTATTATGAAAAACTATGATATTGGATATGGCGTTTTGGGAACAGGCCATAAAAAAATCAAATTGGTATAGTGATATAATACCAAAAATAAAGCCAATCATTAACTCCACTAAGCAGGAAAAAGAAAAGAAATCTCAGAAAGAGCAGATTTATTCATTTTTTGAACAGCATCTCGTTTGCGGTGACATTGCTCTTGGAAATGAGATCGGTGTTTGGGATAAAGAACGAAAATTAATCGATACAATTGTTATCCATCACACTGCAAACCTTCCTGGAATGACATTAGACAGACTTTCTGCAATAGAATTAGTGCGATTGTACGCACCTTATTATACAAATCCGTTATATCCACAAGATGAGTATATAAAAGGAAGCGCCATCTCATCGGGACATGTCCGAGGTGGAAAACAAGTGTTCTATCCCTATCACTGGATAATCAAGAGTAATGGAAAAAAAGAACGATTGTTATATGATAGCGAGATTGGTTGGCATGCAGGGAATTGGAATGTGAATTGTCGGAGTATTGCCATCGTCCTCGACAACAACTATGAAACGACTAAGCCATCTACCACAGAGTTAGAAGCGATTGCGAATCTTATTAAATCAAATTACAGTTTTGTGCCAAAAGATCGAATCTTAGGGCATGGTGAGATAAATTTAAGAACAACTTGCCCATCTCGTTTATTCCTTTCTCGAAATGGACAACGAGGATGGAAAGAGGATTTGCTGGAGTTAATATGACTTATCCTTGTTATAACATTATCAAACGTTATGGATCATGTGTACGGGTGATTAGTTGAAGTGTTGACTGAATTGCCAAACATTATGTCCTTTGCCAATAAAATCGATTGAAAAAACGAAGCCAGTCTTAATGTAGCTTGATCTATTTAAGTCCTTAACGCACTGTCTTCATAGACCTTAGAAACAAATCCACTTGCTTCTAATACAATGTTTTATAACTTACTGGCATTCAGCCAGGATATCCAAGAATCGTATTCATCAGCTCAAGGGAGAACTAACCAGTATGCCCCCAAAGACCGTTTTGTAAAATTCTCTCGTAACAAACCGTAATTGTTGTGACAAGCATGGTATTGTTTAGAAAAGTTATTGAATGGTTTTTTACTTGATCGTGAACAATAAAAGGAGGAAGTCATGACAAAGAAATCTAATCCTGTAATATCCCATTGGTATGGACTTTTTGAAGGGCTGCAGGAGTCGCCGAAAGAAACTTACCAATCCATCGAATCAGCAATAAAGAAGCGTGAATTACCGGATACATTCATAACGAGTATAAATCTTATCGAGGGAGGACCGCTCTCTGCGCGGAGAGAATATCTCCGCGTTTCGCGCAAAGAACACGTCTTCGATATTTGCGTCGCACTTTTTGGGAAAGGGATGTTCGTATCCTGGTGGCTCAGTAAAGCCCAGTCATCCAAAGGTTTATGGATAGCGATTGCGGCTTTTATCTTTGCTCTCATTTTAATCTTCTTATCTATCGACCAATTTGGTTTATTCCTCGGATTATTTTTGGGAATCATTTTTTTACCTCTGATCTTCGTGATTCTCGGTCTCCTTATCCGTGAAGGTACGATAATGATTGAAGATTCTATTCTGGAAGTTCCGGTATTAGGCACACTCTATGAGCGTTTCTTCCATCCGATCACTTATTTCAAAATCGACACCGCCTTGATGTTTCAGGAGTCCGTACGATGTGCCGTTCTTGAGGTGATAGACGAAATCACGAAATCGAAAGGAATACGCGCTCTTTCCGAATCTGAACGTGCTCCAATTATGAACGATATTTTCAAGTAAAGATATTATTCAAATTGATTCGTAGAGGAAACTGAAAGTGAGCGACAATCTTGCTGAACAGTTGACGACCGATTTCTACCTCTGGGAGGAACGAGGCAGAGGATGGCAATTGTGGGATTTTCCGGTAGAGCTTGAGCCACCCTATGAACCTTTTTCCCATTCATATCGAAGCGAGCATGTCATTGACGACGGCCGTAAACCGACGTTCTTCAGCACCCTGGCCGATAACATCAAGAGCGCTATCAATAAAACATCTGAGGAAGATTCAACGCTATCGGTTCCAGAGGAGCGAGAAGAGACCCTTCCGAATGTCTTCTCGGATGAAAGTGAACTCAAAGAGTTAGCGATCTCTCTACCAAATTCTACAGAAGTATCTTCAGAATATATCGAACATTTATTTTTAAGTCTCAGCATATGCCGGTTGCCTGTCAGTTTTGAAATCCTGGGCACGCACGAAGAAATTATCATCCAATTCGTCTGTCGCGAACCGGACTATTTTTATGTAAATCAACAGGTCCTGTCATTCTTCCCGGGTGTAATTATCCGCGAAGGAAAGAATCTTTCACACCAGCTTGGAATGGAAGATCAGCATTCACTCATCGTTGATTGTGGATTGAGTCAAGAATTTATGCGGCCGCTCCGCACTTTTAAAAATTTTAACCCGGACCCACTGACTGCTATCTTTGGCTCAATGGAGACTCTGAGAGAAGGCGAAATTGGTTTGGTGCAGGTTCTTTTCCAAGCAGTGAATGCTCCATGGTCTTCCAATATTATGCGTGCAGTGAGAAATGACGATGGTTCTTGTTTCTTCATCGACGCGCCGGAAATGCTCAAGTTCGCGGAGGAGAAAGTAAGACGGCCGCTTTTCGCCATCGTATTTCGGCTTATGGGTCAAAGCTCTTCCGATGAACGGACAAAAGAAATCGTCAGAAACCTCTTCGGAGGTTTGCAGGTATTTTCAAATCCTTTAAGTAACGAGCTCATTCCACTCACGAATACTGATTATAAGGATGACTTGCATATTGAAGATGTTTTGCTTCGTCAATCTCATCGGAGCGGTATGCTGCTGAACAGCGATGAATTGCTCGGGCTCGTTCATTTTCCATCGCCCACACTTCATTCTTCAAAACTCAAAAGAGACAGCAGAAAAACACAGCCGGTTCCTTCCATAGTCACCGGACATTCTTTTGTCATCGGAAATAACTTTTATCGTAATATCGGAAAAGAAGCGTCACTGAGTATTGAGCAAAGGCTTCGGCATATTCATATCATAGGTAAAACGGGTACGGGAAAATCCACACTGCTTGTGAATATGATTCGTCAAGATATTGAAGCGGGAAGGGGCGTTGCAGTCCTTGATCCTCACGGAGACCTCATAGACAGAATCGTTGAACGCATTCCAGAGAATAGAATAAATGATGTCATTCTCTTTGATCCGAGCGATACGGAATACCCTGTCGGATTCAATATCCTTGAAGCCCATTCAGAAATGGAACAGATTGTTCTTTCATCCGATCTCGTGGAGCTTTTCCGGCGCTTTTCGACAAGCTGGGGAGACCAGATGTCGACTGTCTTATCAAATGCTATCGCTGCGATAATTGAAAGCAAGCAAGGTGGAACACTTCTTGAACTCAAACGTTTTCTGCTGGAAAAAGATATCCGAAAATCAATTCTGAATCAAAATGTCGATCTTTCCATTATTTACTTCTGGGAGAAGGAATTTCCCTTGCTCAAAGGAGGATCCCAAGTTTCTATTATCACACGCCTTGATGCTTTTTTGCGTCCCAAGATCATCCGTAACATCATCACGCAAAACAATGGGCTTGATTTCGGAAATATAGTGGAGAGCGGCAAAATATTCTTGGCGAAACTTTCTCAGGGAATGATCGGGGAAGAGAACTCAAACATTCTTGGAACGTTGATATGCTCGAAACTCCATCAAGTGGTGATGGGAAGACAGATATTGAATGTAAAAGAGCGCAAGCCCTTCTTTTTATATCTTGATGAGTTTCAGCATTTTGCCACTCCCTCGATGACTTCGATGCTCAGCGGTTCAAGAAAATTCAGTTTCGGATTGACATTAGTCCACCAGGATTTGCAGCAGATTGCCGATTTCGCTTTAACCAATTCGGTAATTACCAATCCGGCAATACGCATTTGTTTTGCATTGGGTGACAATGATGCACAAAAACTCCGCTCTGGTTTTGCCCATTTTGATGCCGGTGATTTGATGAATATCGGAATAGGCGAAGCCATTGTGCGTGTTGAGCGGAGCGAATACGACTTCAATCTCACAACCTATGATATTCCGTCAGTGCCTCAAGATATTGCCCTACTAAGACGAGAACAAATTGTAGCGTATACGAGGGAGACGTTCGGAAGGAAGATTCAATCCACTGAACTTCCGATACCTCAAGTCGAGAAAATAGTAACATCAATTATCACGGCTGAGGTAAAGACAGAACCAGCGGTTATAATAGAGCCAAGAGCAGAGGCTCAACCCAAACCGGCAACGACTCTGGTTAAACCTCTTGTATCGGGTCCAACCGAGGATTTGGATAAACGAAAGAACATTTCTCAGCATCGCTATCTCCAAACACTTATTAAGAAGATGGCTGAACAGCGCGGATATAAAGCCGTGATTGAAGAACCGATCCCTGATGGATTAGGAAGAGTGGATGTAGGGCTTGAACGAGATGGGAATAAGCTTGCTATTGAAATCTCAGTCACGACCGGAGATACTCAGGAACTTCATAACATCGAAAAATGCATCAAGGCAGGGTACGATCCCATCATCGTTTGTTCGTCAAAGAAAAAGAACTTAGAAGCCATCAGAAAAACAATAGTTGATAAACTACCTATTGAAGAACAGAGAAAAATGCTTTTCTTTGAACCCGATGAATTGTTTCTTTATCTCGATGAACAGACGGCGAAAGAAGTGAGCAGAGAAGAGCGAGTGAAAGGCTACCGGGTCAAAGTTCAATATCAGGCAGTCTCCGATGCAGATAAGAAAATGAAACGAGAAGCGGTTGCTCAAGTTATTGGACAAGCACTCCGTCGTTTGAAAAAAGATTCTTGAAGTGGATGAGCGTTTGTGCCCTTTGCATGGCTTGCATAGGTTTCTGTTCTTAATAGTAAACTTTTCAGCATGAACTTGTTTCGTTATCAACATATTGAAAGTTTTCAACGTGGCGGCTTAGCGTCACACCGTTAGTCGACACAATAATCGACGCAGACTCCCCATTGTCGTCTGTTACCTAGAATATGGAGTATCTATGCACAGTCCTGTAACCCAACTTCCTGACAGCCAACTACAGTGGCTTGCAAACGAATACCATACCCCGTTGTATGTCTTCGAGGAAGCTGTAATTCGTGATCGATGTCAAGCAGTCAAGTCCGTCCTGACATATCCCAATACACGGATTCGTTACGCTTGTAAGGCTCTCACGCTGCAAGCCATATTGAAGATCATGAAAGACGAAGGACTTTGGGTAGATGCATCCTCAATAAACGAAGTTCGACGAGCTAAGCTCGCTGGGTTTGCTCCTAATGCGATCTTTTATACTGGAGAAGGCGCAAGCTATAACGTTTATGCGGAGTTGGTCGCAGACGGAATCTGCGTCAACTGCACATCCATCGACCAGATTCGCCTGCTTGGAACAGTGCCTGGAGCGTCTAGATGTTCTATCAGAATAAATCCGGGGCAAGGGCATGGAGCGAACGATAAAACCAATACGGGTGGTCCTAGTAGCAAGCACGGCATCTACATTGACCAAATTGAGGACGCGAAAGCGGTTGCTGCCAGCGTCTGCATTCGTATCATCGGAATCCACTCTCACATTGGTTCCGGTGGCGATAGCATCGACGAGTGGCTGCGAATCAAAGAGATTACTCTTGGACTTGTAGAGTCATTCCCCGACCTTGAATTCGTGAACCTAGGAGGAGGATTACCTGTTGTTTATAACAGTGCTACCGAGTGGCCGGTCGACATAACCGCTTGGGGAACATCTCTTTCCACCAGAATGGCGGGTCTCAGTTCCCATCTTGGGAGGGAAATCCAACTCCAAATTGAACCGGGGCGTTACCTTGTAGCACACTGTGGCACTTTACTTGCACGCGCACAAGCTGTAAAGCAGACACCAAAATATAGATTCGTGATTGTCGACACAGGCTTGAATCACAATCCACGGCCAGCTATGTATGGCTCTTATCATCC
>JBEKLV010000280.1:0-4096 GCA_050008835.1 Bacteroidota bacterium
GTTAAGCATGGCGTGATACGTTAAGCATGGCGTGTAGAGGTTTAGATGTATAATAATAAACTTTTCAGAATGAACTTGTTTCGTTGGGTGCAGCTTTAAAATTATAAGCGCCGCAGTCCCGATGTACGGGATCCTCGATTCGATCAAAGATCGAATCGGGACTTACTTGTCCACCAGTTGTTTGGCGGAGCGCCGATCCGTTAGGCCGCGTTCCGAAAAATTTATTTTAATGATAAATGTTAACATTCGATTCGGTAACTCCAAAAGACAAAGGTATTATCGCAACTTTGATGATAGAAAGTTACGAGGAGCTCTTATCGACAGGCCAGCAGTTCTGGCAAGATCAGAAGAACAGTTGGCTTAGATTTGATTTAGATGTTTTCGAAAATCTGACAACAATTGGGCAATGCGTTTTTCTCACACGCTCAGACAATAACATCATTGGATTCAGTTCATTCGATCCGAGGCGTGGACCTTTGTTGGGAGTCATTGGTCACAATTGTATTCTCCCGAGATTTCGTGGTCAAGGATTCGGTAAGCATCAAATCCAAGAGACATTACTCCGTCTTCAAATGCGATCAATCAGGAAAGTCATTGTATCAACTAGTGAGCATCCATTTTTTATCCCAGCTCAGAGGATGTATCTTGCATGTGGTTTTCAAGAGACGAAGAGGTATTCAGAAATACCTCCGATTGGGTACCAGATTATTGAGTATGAACTGGCTTTGTCATAACAAATGTTACTCGAAACGCGGCCTAACCAGCGCATCAAGCTAATGGCTTAAGCGTGGGTGCAATTAACATTCGCATAAAGTTTTAGATGTTTAATAATAAACTTTTCAGAATGAACTTGTTTTGTTTAGTGTATTTTGAAAATTATCAGCGGCGCAAGAATAATAGATCCCGCAAAGCGGGATCCACGATTCGACCACGATTTGATTGGAAAGCATCAAATCTGTCGAATCGGGACTTACTTGTCCGCCGGTTGTTTGGCGGAGCCGCCAGTCCGCTAGCCAGCACGAAAGGCACTTAACAATGAAAACAATTTCAGTACTCATCTTCGACGGTTTCGCCGACTGGGAGCCAGCGTTTGCGTTGACTGGGTTGCGCCGTTGGGGAAAACGAGAAGTGGTCACGGTAGGCTACAACGAGCACGTTGTAAAATCGATGGGCGGGCTTCGCGTGATACCAGATCGTTTGCTGCGAGACCTTACTGTTGATGACACAGAACTACTACTTCTGCCTGGAGGCGACCAATGGCTCGAAAGTTATCCTACGCACGAGGTTGATGAAGTCCTCACAACTTTTGAAGCTCGTGGAGTAATAATTGCTGGCATTTGTGCTGCAACGACTGCGTTAGCCCGAGCTGGCCTCTTTCGTGGGCGACAACATACAAGCAACGGCAAGTCCTTCCTTATTAAATACGCACCGGGCTACGAGACTCCTGATTCGTACGTGGACACATTAGCTATACGCGACCGCGGTGTGATTTCGGCAAATGGACTTGGTGCGATTGAGTTTGCCCGCGAAATTTTTGCGGAGTTAGGAGTTTTCAACGAAGCAGACTTAAAGATATACGAAGAGATGTACAGGCAAGGTCACGATCAGTCGGCACGGCAGGCCTAATAGCGTCCGCGCTGTGCGGCCTTGCCAGGCGCTTCCCTGCCGAAGGCATCACTTTGTGAGAAGAGATCCCCTTGGGACAAGCTGACCAAATCAGCCGACTGCGATTTAACATGGCGAGTAAAATATTTGTGCTTAACAATTTAGTTATTAGCGTGAATCGTTTCATTTAGTGTATATTGAAAATTATCAGCGCTGCAGTCCCGCCCGACTTTGTCGAGGTCTCGTCTCGACCTAGTCGAGACGGACTGTACGGGATCCTCGATTCGATCAAAGATCGAATCGGGACTTACTTGTCCGCCGTCTTGTTGGGCGGAGCACCCATCCGTAAGGTTGCGTTTTGAAATAGTTAGGTGCAAGCCGAACTTCGATGAAATTTAAATTTTGATTGATACTGAAAAACAAATTCTCCACCTCACAAAAGCAGAGCGCTCAATATCTGTTTAAGAAATAAGCGTCCTTTTTAAATATTCGCTGCTGAAACAATATGTTGTGCATCTGCAGATACTATCGATTGAAGAATTTAACTTGTCAGTAAGTAAGATTAACGAGGATGAATTTCGAGTAGCGGATCTATCCTAGGTTATTTTTCTAATTGATCTCGATCAAAGATGCTTCCGCAACACCTTAAGAGCGTTGCTGATTTGATGTTCGACGGTCCTCACGCTTAATTGCAATGAGTCGGCAATTTCCTGATTGGTTTTTCCCTCAAAGCGGCTCAGGAGAAATATCTCCCGGCATTTCCGTGGAAGATCGTTGATGATAGAAGTGATCTTTTCTTGAAGCACCGCAAGATGCAATGCTTCAGCAGGATCATCAAGTTCTGATTTGGCGGGCGGAGGAAGTGTTACGTCTATGCGATCCCTTATTTTCTGATGCCTCACTGCATCATAGATAAGATTTCTGCTGATGCGGAGAATATATGCAAGGAAGCTGAGATGAGATCTGATGGACTTTCGGTGCTCCCACACGGAGATAAAGGTCTGCTGGACAATGTCGTGCGCCTGATCTGTTTCACTGGTTTGAAAAAACACCTGGCGAAACAAAATTGGTTGATAACGATCAAAAAGCCGGCGAAAAGCCTCCACATCGGAGCCTTTGACCTGTTCGAGCAACTGCGCATCTGTTACCTTCTGTTCCATTGTTCTATAAATGATACTACATGCAGGGAATGATACCTATCAAGATAAGTTGAGTGCAGGAAACTTGCAATATGTCTTTATCAAATTACAAACATTTGCAAAAGAATTATAAAGGATACTATAGGTGTTCGAAAGAGGATAATCGTTATTTCTATAAAAGCAAAAAGTACAATCCTTTGTACTCTGAGTTCATGATACTTGAATAAACGGCCGGAGCTTCAATATGAAAATACAGGTCTTCACTACTCTCGTTCTTGCATGAGCGACAAATAAAATTTGCCATAAGCAATAAACGCTTGTCTCATAAATTAAATGGATGGTACGTATGTTCAACTTCTTATATCGACTCCGGTATTGCAATTCTTCGCATGATACCGATGACTTGATCCATAAGACTGAGAATGCCATAGAATCCAGCGTCAGGCGAATTAAAGCGGTCGATCCGGAAACAGATGTTCAATGGCGGCGCATGCAAAAGACTCTGGAAAGTACGCAGAGTATCTGCGGCGAAAGATCTGTCATTTCTCATACAATATTTTTAAAACCGGCTTTTTCATTTGCTCTGGTGTGTGTTATTCTCATCATAGGCGGCATCGTATGGCTGCGTTATTCTTCATCCAGGATATACAAGACGATGAAGGGCCAACACACGACCATAACATTGCAAGATAGTACAGAGGTAACACTGAATTATTTATCGGAATTAAAAGTAAACCGGTCGGTTCTTGATAAAACGCGGCGTGTTTCGCTCAAAGGAGAAGCATTTTTTCGTATACGGAAAAATGGAACTCCCTTTATTATCACAACGGACATAGGCAAAGTACAAGTGCTGGGAACGCAGTTCAATGTTCGGATACGTGATGAAAAGATGGAAGTAGCAGTGATAAGTGGAAGCGTACGGGTTAGTGTTTTCAAAGATGGAAAGGACAGCAGTATTATTCTCACGAAGGGCCAAATTTCTCTATGTGCCAGAAATGAGTATCCCGGACTTCCCGCATCTCTTCCTTTTTCCGATTATCCGGGATGGCTGCAGGGAAAGATTACGACCTACAGGGTAAGTCTTGAATCTATTTGCAGGGAATTGGAATCACAGTTTGATATCAGGATAAAGATTGAAAATCCACAACTCAACGCAGCAACCATCACCGGCACGATCAATGGGCAGAATCCCGATAATGCTTTGGGAACACTCGTACAATTAACAGGGAGTAAGTTTCGCTATGAGACGGGCACTTATATTATATATTAGCTTTCTGTCTGTTGTTTCAGTGACATGGAACAGCTTGGCGCAGAACAGACAGGAACGTGCTACATTCCACTGGAAGCAATTG
>JBEKLV010000281.1:0-4080 GCA_050008835.1 Bacteroidota bacterium
AAGGCGCTTGATGTATGCTTTTCTTCGAAAGATGAATCATTGCGTGCAGCGGTGAATGCAGTAGATGAAAGGACTTTTAAAGTTGGAAAATGGATTTCTAAAATAGGATTGAACGAAGACGAAGTTCTTGCGGGCACATCGTCCGGTACCGGCGTGAAACTTCCGAGCAATCATATCAGCGTTCAAAAAATTTCATTTTATAGGTATAAATAATTTTGCAATCGCTGTAGTTAAAAAATCATAAGTAAGGAGACTTTATGAATATCAGGAAGACCTTTATTCTATCGCTGCAATATTTTATTGTGATCTTATCTTTTATTGTATCTCTCTGCACTATCGTGTCAGCCCAGATTCCAATGCATTCTCCAGACAAGAATCAAGCATTGCTGAATGAACCCGTTGATATCAGCGGCGACTTTCGGAATTTTTCAAACACATACTATGTGGCTGACAGTCTTTCCGCATTCGATCCGAAGACGGGAAAAGGTGAAATCACGTACCGGCGATATGAATATTTCACTCGGCAAGCGTTTAATAATATGCTGGCAGTGCTAAGGCCTGTTGCGTCTAATGAATTTCCGACGCAGGAATATGCTGTTTCGCCAGCTCTGCCTTTTTCTATTGAGTTCACTTCATCACGTACCTTACGCATTCGAGTCGAATCCCGATTTCAGGTCAAACCGGATCAAGAGTCTTTGATGCTGGTCAACGGTAAAGCGCCACAAGATAATAGCGCTTGGAAATACAGAAAAATAGATGGCGGTCATCTTTATACAAGTTCGTATGGATCGGTGGCTATATTCGAATCACCATGGCGCATTGAAATTCGTGATGCGCAGGGAAAGTTACTCACACACACCATTCATATCAGGGATGGTGCAGAAACATTCACGCCGTTGCTGCCTTTTTCTTTTGTTCGTCGTGCATCGGATTATTCCACAAGCATGGCGGCTGTATTCTCTCTCTCGCCCGATGAAAAAATATTTGGATGCGGGGAGTCGTTCACAGAATTCAACAAGAGAGGCCAGAAAGTTGTGCCGTGGACGGACGATGCCAACGGTACACAGAACGAATCGATGTATAAGCCCATTCCATTTTTTATGAGCAGCCGCGGGTACGGCGTTTTCATGCATACATCATCGCCTATCACTTGCGATTTCGGAAAATATTATAGCGGTAATTATTCTCTCATGATGGGTGATGATGAAGCAGATCTATTCATTTTTATTGGAGAACCGAAAGATATTCTGAATGAGTATACCAATCTGACCGGCAAAGCAAGTATGCTGCCGCTTTGGTCATTTGGTTTCTGGATGAGTCGCATCACTTATTTTTCAGAAGCGGAAGGACGTGAAGTAACAAAGAAACTGAGGGATAACCGAATCCCGAGTGATGTAATTCACTTTGATACTGGCTGGTTCGAGACCGATTGGAGATGCGATTACCAATTTTCAAAATCACGTTTTAAAGATGCTGCGAAGATGATAGCTGACTTTAAAAATATTGGTTTCCATGCTTGCCTATGGCAGCTGCCTTATTTTGTGCCTAAGAACACTTTATTCCCAGAGATTATCGAAAAAGGTTTATTTGTAAAAGACGGTAAAGGTAACCTTCCCTATGAAGATGCTGTTCTCGATTTTTCGAATCCCGCGACAGTAAAATGGTATCAGGATAAAATTGCAGGGTTATTGCGTCAGGGTGTTAGTGTCATCAAAGCAGATTTCGGCGAAGCAGCGCCACCAGAGGGCTTGTACTTCTCTGGGCGAACTGGTTTTTATGAACATAATTTGTATCCGCTCCGATACAACAAAGCTGTAGCGGAAATTACAAAGCAGGTAACTGGTGAGACTATAATTTGGGGCCGCAGTGCTTGGGCAGGCAGTCAACGTTATCCGTTGCATTGGGGCGGTGATCCTGCCAATACTAATACAGCCATGGCAGCCACATTGAGAGGTGGATTATCTATCGGTCTTTGTGGATTTTCATTCTGGTCGCATGATATTGGAGGATTTGTAAATAAAAAGCCAGAGAATATCTATCGCCGATGGACTCCTTTTGGTATGCTCACCTCGCATACACGCAGCCATGGTGCTCCACCTACTGAACCGTGGGAATATGGAGAGGATTTTATGAATGCTTTCCGGCGTGCCGATGAAATGAGATATAAACTCATGCCGTATATTTATGCTCAGGCAAAAGATTGCACTGAACGCGGTCTTCCAATGTTGCGGGCTCTTTTTATTGAGTATCCTGACGATTCAGGGTCATGGCTAATAGACGACGAATATCTATTTGGTTCTGATATGTTAGTAGCTCCGTTATTAGAAGAAATAACTAAACGCGATGTATACCTGCCGCCAGGACAATGGATAGACTATCAAACAGGCAAAGTATATTCTGGGGGTTGGCATATGATCGAAGCCGGGAAAATTCCTATCGTAGTTCTGGTGCGCGAAGGTTCTGTTGTACCGCACATTGCACTTGCCCAATCTACAATGCAAATGGATTGGTCGACATTGGAGCTTATCGTCTATGCAATAGACTCACAGAATGCAAACGGATTGGTCTGCCTGCCATCAGACAAAGTACTGCATAAAATTTCTTTATTGAGAAAAGATGGCGTATTTCAAATGGGAACAGATCCATTTGCCGGAAAGGTAACTATGAAGGTAAGGATGTATTCAAAATGAGTTGACGCCAGGCAGGTTAGGTAAAATATTAAAGCAGAATAACAACTGATTAAAAAAAATAATAGAAATCGCTAGCACTCACTATCAGCAAAGAATTTTATGACCAAATAAATATGATAAATATCTGAACAAAAATGAGCTTTGGAGGATGGTAAATGGACTCCTATGTCCTTCATTCAATCACTTTAAGCAGAGCGTGACCAATTCCTCAAAGACTTTTGTTCAAACGGATTCTGCTTTGTCCTTGAATTTGTCAAGCATATATTCGAACAAAACAATCAGCTTATTCGGTGGCCAGTGCTTGATATTGAAAAAATACTAACTTATTATTGGCACATAATTTAGGGGCAGGTCATTAGCATTTCGTGTAGTCTACGATTCAGAGGACGAAATTCCATATTAAGGAGATACGACAATGAGAACCAGAATCAACTTAATCGATCGAAATACCAGGAGTATGCTTGTGCATCTAATGCAGATAGGACTTCTAATCCTTATCATCTCGTTGAGCGCAATGAGTCAAGAAAATCCGCTCTGGTTGCGTTACACTGCCATATCACCTGATGGCAATACCATCCTCTTCGAATTCAAGGGTGATATCTATTCTGTGCCAATTTCTGGAGGAACAGCTGTACCGCTCACGATCAGCGAATCTTACGAATTTGCTCCTGTGTGGAGCCATGACGGCAAGAGCATAGCCTTTGCATCTGATCGGTACGGCAATTTCGACGTCTTCGTGATGCCCGCGGCAGGAGGCGAGGCAAAGCGCCTGACATTTCATTCTACAAACGAGGTCCCAAGTAGTTTTTCTGCGGACGACAAGAACGTACTCTTCTCGGCGTACAGGCAAGAACGCCCCTCAAATGCACAGTTTCCTATCAACCTGATGACTCAGCTTTACAGCGTTCCAGTGGTTGGTGGCTACGTATCGCAGGTATTACCGGTGCCTGCACTGGACGCAACCGTCAATTCAGACGGCAGCAAGGTAATTTACAACGACATCAAAGGTTACGAAAGTCCCTGGCGCAAGCACCACACATCATCTATCACTCGTGACATCTGGATGTACGATTTTAAAACAAAAAAATACACGCAGTTAACGCAATTCATTGGAGAAGATCGAAATCCCATTTTCGATTCCAATGACAGCGATTTCTACTACCTCAGCGAACAAAGTGGATCGTTCAATGTTTTCAAAAGCTCACTAGCCGATCCTTTGAAAAGTACTCCCGTGACGCACTTCAGCAAGAACCCGGTACGCTTTCTGACTCGTTCCAATACGAATACACTTTGCTTCAGTTATGATGGCGAAGTGTACACGATGCAACCGGGCGCCGAACCGAAGAAGGTAAACATTCGCATTGGTACAGATGGACGTGCAACACTGGAC
>JBEKLV010000282.1:0-4069 GCA_050008835.1 Bacteroidota bacterium
GGGAAGACTACTCCGGAGACGGTGTTGTCACTGCCAACGGAGCCAATGATCTGACCATTTCAGGAAATGGGAGTATCAACGGTAGGGCGCTTCAGTTTATGTCGTATTACGACAAGCCTAACGAGTGGTGGATATTCAAAGAATGGCGTCCCAAGCTCTTCATCTTAACGAAATGCACTGATCTAAAAGTATTGAATATCGCCATCAACAATGCACCTCAGTGGAGCGTGCATTTGTTGGGTTGCGAGAATGTTTTGGTGGATAGTATCAGGATTGATAACAATATGGAAGTACCAAATTGTGATGGCATTAATGCAGATCATTGCCGAAATGTGGAAGTGCGAAATTGCAAGATCAAATGTGGCGACGATGGGATTGCGGTGAAAGCAACCGCGGAGAAAGAAGAGTATGGTCCTTCCGCCAACATCGATGTGCACGATTGCGCATTGGAAACCCATGACTCAGGACTGAAGATTGGTACCGAGACTACACAAGATATCTATAACGTGACTTTCGAACGCTGTACAATCAAAACCAGTTGCCGCGGGTTGAACATTCAGCTGCGGGATGAAGGTGACGTGTACAATATTATATTCAAAGATATTACATTTACGTCTCAGTACTATTCCGCACCCTGGTGGGGACGGGGAGAAGCAATTTCATTCACGGCTATTCCCAGAACACCGGACACTAAAATCGGAACCATTCACAATATTCTGGTGAAAAACGTTATCGGAACAGCAGAAAACAGTGTGCGGATTAATGGCACCAAACAAAGCCGGATCAGCAATGTTCGCTTTGAAAATGTGCACGTTACCTTGAATCGTTGGACGAATTATCCCGGTAATCTTTTCGACAATCGTCCTACGAAAGTTTATGAAAATATTGAACCTCATGACAACCCGGGCTTTTACATTTGTTTCAGTGATCTGGTGATGTTGAAAGATTGCAGTGTCAGTTGGGGGAAGAACATACCCGACTATTTTACGAATGCCATTCAAGCCCATGATGTACATGACCTTGAAATTGAAGGTTTTGAAGGCGAGGGTGCGCATCCTGGTCGAGATAAATCTATTGTCGTACCTGGAGAATAGAATAGTGCCAACTGAATGCTGATAGAGTTGAATGTTCATACAATTTAGTAATTACGATGAGGCGCGATATTCCTAAACAGTTGAATATTGCTCTCCTTTTTCTTGGGCTAACGGGAATCGCTTCTCTTTCAGCCATGGGGAGATTGAAAACCAGAAATTCGGAAAGTTCTTCCTTCCGGATTGTTGATAATGGAAAAAGCGTTTCCATTCTCTATGATCGGGATGATGCTGATGTCGTCGGCATATCTGCAAAAGCTCTGGCAAATGATATTAAACTTATCACGAACATTTCACCGGCGCTTGAAACACGTCTCACACCAAAAATACATTCTGCCATTATTGTAGGAACTCTGGGAAAATCGAAACCCATCGATTTCATGGTCACAACAGGAAAACTTTCAGTGGATACCATAGAAGGAAAGTGGGAGAGTTTTCTTGTGAAGGTTGTGGATAATCCCCTTGCCGGTATCAACAGGGCGCTTGTCATTTGCGGAAGCGACCCCAGAGCAACGGCATTTGGCATATTCGAGCTTTCAAAACGTCTGGGAGTATCCCCGTGGGTATACTGGGCGGACGTTCTTCCCGCCAAGCACAGAAATCTTCGTGTGGCAATTGATAAGTTCATCATGGGGCCGCCGTCGGTTAAATATCGCGGCATTTTTCTTAATGATGAAGACTGGGGGCTAAATCCATGGGCAGCCCGCAATGTGGATACTGATATCAAGGATATCGGTCCCCGTACATATGCCCGCATCTTCGAACTAATGTTAAGACTAAAGGCCAATTATATTTGGCCCGCAATGCATCCGTGTACGAAAGCCTTTTTTTACTACAAGGGAAATCCGAAACTGGCAGCACAATACAGCATCGTACTTGGTTCCAGTCATGCCGAACCTATGCTTCGCGACAATGTGGATGAATGGAAGAATAACTTCAGGGAAGAATATGGAAAACAGCCTGGTCCGTGGCGCTATGATACAAATGCCAAAGAGATTAGAAGATATTGGGCAGACAGGGTAGAGCAGGTTGCCGACCAAAATATAGAAGCTGTCTTTACTATCGGGATGCGCGGTATTCATGATAGCGATATGCCTGGGCCGAATACAATTGAAGGCAAGGTTGATCTGCTGAATGAAATAATTGCGGATCAGAGAAATGTTCTTGCTAAATATTTAAGAAGAAATCCGGCCGAAATCTCCCAAGTATTCTGTCCATACAAAGAAGTGCTCACTTTGTATAATGCCGGCGTAAAGATACCTGATGATGTAACACTCGTCTGGGGAGATGATAATTATGGATATATACGCCAGCTTTCTGCGCTGAATGAACAACAGCGAAGCGGAGCAAGCGGTGTTTACTATCACCTATCGTATTGGGGTGCGCCGGCAGATTATCTTTGGTTATGTTCAACTTCTCCGTCGTTGATTTCGTATGAAATGAGCAAAGCATATGCATACGGTGCGAAGCGGTTATGGGTTTTTAATGTCGGCGATATAAAACCCGCAGAAATGGATATCGAGTTCGCCATGGATTTGGCCTGGGACATTAATGCATGGCCGCCCGAAAAAGCCGAACGTTATATAAAGAAATGGGCGGAAAGGACTTTCGGTAAAGACTATGCAAGAAGAATTGCCGAAATAGAAAGTATTTATTATGGATTGGCTTCTTCAGGTAAACCGGAGCATATCGACAAAATCAAATTTTCTGAAAAAGAAATTAACGAACGCCTCGGAGAGTATCGTGATATTGGTCGAAAAGCCGAAAATCTGAAAAACCATATCCCAAAGCGTTTGCAAAGCGCCTATTTTGAATTAATTCTTTATCCGGTTCTCGGTGCGGCACATATGAATGAGAAAATATTCTACGCTCAAAGAGGAGAACCCGGCAAATCAAAGCGGGCATACGATGAAATAGAAAAACTTACAGACATGTATAATAACCAAATAGTAGACGGGAAATGGAATGGTATGATGTGCATGAATCCGCGCAACCGTCCGATTTTCGGAATGCCGGAGATAAGAGACAGAAATACAAAGTCCGTTTCAAGCAATGCACAGTTACAGCCGGTAAGAACTATTTCTGTAAGTGAATTTAAGTTTGATAGTACAAAATTAAACCTCATTCCGGGTTTGGGCGTTGGTGGTGTAAGCCTTTCATGGATTAAGTTCAACAGTCCTGGTTATAGCGAAGAAGAAATAGACAGCGCGCCTTCTGCTTCAATCAAACTAAAACTGCCCAAAGGCAGGCGAACGATCGAACTCATTTGTGTCCCCACACATGCGGTGTACAATGGTCGTGCGCTTAGAACTGCGATCCGTCTGGCTGATAGTCCTCCCGCGATTGTAGATGTTGACACACCGTCAGGGACAGAAACGTGGAGCAAAAATGTTGTCTGGGGTTATTCATCTGCAAGAGCAGTATTCATTCTTAAAGAGGAGGGGATAGTAAACCTTAAACTGTCATTACTTGATTCTGGCTTAGCAATTAGCAAGATTCTTATTTATTGAGATCATGAATTTTCGATTGAGATGCACCTGCTGGATTCGGATATACGGATCGATAACAAAGCCGGATGAATTTCCATTTGGTGTATCTACTTTTGTGTAAAGTAATTTATGAAACTTCATAATTGCAGTTTGTCGTTGGCAGCAGGCTTGCTTTATAAAGGAACAATAGTGTGCTTTATATTGGCCCAATTATGACCGAGCAGAAATTTAGGTTAAATTGATAAAACCCTGTACCCCCAACGAGATTCTCCGCCAAATGCGGATGCACCTCCGGTGCAGAACGCGTGTTCCAGGAAAATAAAAAGCCCGCTCAAATCTGAGCAGGCTTTTTATTTCCTATGTCTTGTGTCTTGTCCTAAAAAAAGTTGACCATAAATCAACTTTATCAAGGAGAAGAATATGAAACTACGGTTACGCATCCCGAACAGTGAACGCTACAGCAAGGCATTTAGGCGACAAGTTGTTCGG
>JBEKLV010000283.1:0-4045 GCA_050008835.1 Bacteroidota bacterium
CTTCTTCTTGAACATCCTTTGCAGCTTTACGGAATTCACGAATTCCTTGTCCTAATCCTTTGGCTAATTCCGGCAATTTTTTTGCGCCGAAGAAGATTAAAATGACAAGAAGAATAAGGAATAATTCACTTCCACCAATATTTCCAAACATGGCAAGACTCCTTAAACTTGTTGATAAACAAAACATTGGATTATCGATTCAAATATTTTTCTCCCATCCGTATGCTTCAGAACAGGATCAGAAGCTCGTTCAGGATGCGGCATCATACCTAAAACATTTCCGGTTTCGTTAATAATACCAGCAATACTATTGAGCGAGCCATTGGGATTCGCTTCATCAGTAGTATTTCCTAGCCGGTCGCAGTAGCGAAACACCACTTGCTGATTGTATTCCAATCGTTTGAGAGTATCCGGATCGGTAAAATAATTACCTTCACCATGTGCAATTGGAATTTCGAGTACCTCCCCAGGTGCGCATTTGTTTGTAAACTTCGTAGCTGCATTCTCTACCCGGAGATGCAGATACTTGCAGATAAATAGTAAAGATTTATTCCGCAGTAATACACCAGGTAATAATCCGGCTTCAGTCAAAACTTGAAAACCATTACAGATACCAATAACTAATCCGCCGTTGTTAGCAAACCTGACAACATCTTTCATCACCGGTGAGAAGCGCGCAATCGCCCCGCATCGAAGATAATCACCGTATGAAAATCCACCTGGAAGAATAACGACATCGGCATCTCCAATTGATGCCTCTTTATGCCAGATGAGGCGAGCATCTTGTCTCATTATCGTCTCTGCCACATAATGCGCATCATGGTCACAGTTTGATCCGGGGAAAACAACGATACCAATTTTTACTTTCGCCATGTTGTTTTCCACTTACTCTTTAATTAGTTCCGTTGTATAGGAAAAACTTTCCATAACAAGATTTGCCAGAAGTTTTTCGGATATTTGTTTTGTCATCTGTTCCGCTCCATCACGCAAATCTGTATCGATGTCCATCTCAATGTACTTGCCAATCCGTACATTGCTGACTGACTCAAAGCCAAGTGAATGAATGCCTTGCTCCACTGCTTTGCCTTGCGGGTCAAGAATAGATTTCTTCAGCGTCACCAATACTTTTGAATGAAACATGATCATCTCCTATATATCAATATTCGAGAGTTTCCCTGCTTTTGCAGGTTCATTCTCTGTTTTTATAAATGTTTTCTTTATCCATACGACTGCTGCTTTAATTAATCCGAAAATAACGTAAAGCATCAACATCAAAAAAAGATAGTTTTTATCTAATAATAATTTAGAAAATACTAAAACGAGTACGGCAATAAAAATGACAATAAATTTATAGGGATGTGATTTCAACTGAAGCTTTGAGAGCTTTGGCATTGTGTCATACTTCATGTGACTCACCATTAAAAGAGAGAGAACAACGACAAGTACGATAAGCTCGATGCCTGCCAAACTGCCCGCACTTATTTTTTCATAGCCAAATTGAAGAATGAATGCGCACACGGCTATCGCTTGCATTGGAATCGGCAGTCCGTTGAAATATTCTTTGTCGAAACCGATAAGTTGTACATTGAATCGCGCTAACCGAATTGCGCCAAGCACAACAGGCAGCGCTGCAATAAGAATCCCCCAAGGTTCTATAGTACGGAGATACACTTGATAGGCCATAAACGACGGTGCAAGGCCAAAAGAGACCACATCTGCAAGCGAATCGAGTTCAACTCCGAATTGGCTTGATGAGTGAGTTATCCTTGCCATAATGCCATCTAGTGAATCGAAAACAGCAGCAATAATAATAGCCCATGCCGCTATACTAAATCGCCCTTGACTTGTATATATAATTGAAAGGAAACCGAAAAATATGTTAAGCGTTGTAAAGAGACTTGGAACGACCGTCCGAGTAATTTTCATTTAGATTATTTCTCCAATCCAATCTGAGGGAATTCACCCAAGATTGTCTCACCAGCAATTGTGACATCACCAGTCTTTATCCTTAAATCGACAGACAATGGCAAGAATACATCTACACGAGAACCAAACTTGATCATACCGAACCGTTCTCCCGCAATGACCGTATCACCAGATTTCAGCGGACAAACAATTCGTCTTGCTACGAAACCGGCAATCTGTTTAAACATCACTTTCCTATTTGCACTTTCAAGTCCTACAATCATCTGTTCGTTTTTTTCCGATGCTTTATCTTCAAACGCAGCGAAGTATTCCCCTTTTACGTACCTTGTGTGCTCCACAACTCCTGAAATCGGATTGCGATTGACATGAACGTTGAACGGCGACATAAAAATGCTAATTTGCCAGACATCCGAATTGAAAAATTCGTTATCAAGTATTTTTTTGACAACAATAACTTTTCCATCTGCTGGTGCTATAATAAGATTCTCACCTTTTGGCGTTATGCGTTCGGGATCTCGAAAAAAACTTGCGGCAAACCCAAGAACAGCAAGCGAAACCACAATGAGTGAATAACGATACGACTTCGGTTCAATAAAGAGAAGCGCCAGTAAAATGATGACAACACAAACAGAGGCAACCGTAAAAAAAACATCATATCCATATTTTGTAATCATACTATTCTCAGACCTGTCCTGCTGCGTGATATGAACTGCGAATTAACGGCCCGGATTCTATATGCCGAAATCCCATCTTCAATCCTTCTTCCTTCAACATTTTGAATTCATCCGGATGCACATATCGGTCGATCGGCAGATGTTCCTTTGTCGGCTGGAGATATTGTCCCAGTGTTAGAATATCACATACCACAGCACGAGCATCTTTTATCACTTTTAAAATTTCTTCCGTACGCTCACCAATACCAAGCATTAATCCTGTTTTAGTTACAAATCCTTTTTGTTTGGCCCGTTTAAGTACTTCCAATGATTGTTGATAATTTGCCTGCGGTCTCACCGTCCTATACAACCGAGGAACCGTTTCTAAATTATGATTGAGAATATCCGGCTTAGATGCAAGCACGACATCGAGCGCTTCTTCACTGCCTTTGAAATCAGGAATTAACACTTCTATTTTACAGTTCGGAACACATTGATGTATCAATCGAACTGTTTCAGCAAATATCGGTGCGCCACCATCCTCTCGCTCATCACGATTTACCGATGTAATAACCGCATGACGAATTTTCATTAGTTCAATCGCTTCAACAACACGTCTTGGCTCATCCCAATCTAATTCCTGCTCTGGTCGGCCAGTCTTCACTGCACAGAACTTGCATGAACGAGTACAAATATCGCCAAGAATCATGAAAGATGCAGTACCTAAATTCCAGCACTCTCCCATATTTGGACAATGCGCTTCTTCGCAGACTGTATGGAGTTTATGGGAACGCATTATTCCATCAAGGCGGGCATATTCTCTTCCTCCTGGAATTTTTGCTTTCAGCCAATCAGGACGTTTTAGATGGGTTGATTGACCTGCTTGTCTTTCACAATCTTGATTTTCTAATTCCAATTATTTCTATTTCTCTAATTAACATTTAATGCTGCCGCAAATGAATTGGCTATTACTTTCTTTACGTCTTCGAATTGAATTTCAAAACCTATGACCCGCTTCATCGATGCTAAGCCTTTATGAAAGATAGTACACGGAATGATTCGATCGAACTTCGATAAATCTGTATTAACATTTGACGCGAATACATGCATTGTCACCCATTGGCTTACCTTCACGCCGATGGCAGCTATCTTCTCATTGTTCACACACACCTGTCATGTCCTTCTCACATTCCGCTATAGGATTTTTTCCAAATGAGTGGGTTTTGACTGTTTCTTAGTAATATAGCCAGAAGTGTCCCGAAAGGCAAAGCAGCCAATCGCATTGCTTCATTTGTTCTCATTCTATCAAACTATAAACAAAGGCATCAGGTTCCCACTCACCTAACGATAATTTTAACATTCATCATGAAATATTTGCTCACCGCTGCAAGCTCGCCTTCCTTCGACAACTGACTGATAACTATCGACTTTGAACCCTAAAAAAACATTTCAATGCCAAAATTAGA
>JBEKLV010000284.1:0-4042 GCA_050008835.1 Bacteroidota bacterium
AAAATATTTCGAGAAATAAGAACAAGGGGATTCGAAGTTGTTTTGAATCCAACTTACTCCCGTAATCCAATATGTGATGACTCAATAGTTAGAATTTCCGGGGCAAAAGAAAAAATTGGTTGTAAAGGAGATTACGTTCATGAGAAACGATGGGAAAAAAACATCTTCAATCGTTGCTATACCGAATTGATTGACATCTCATCGTCCACAATATTTGAATTTAATAAAAACAAAGAGTTTATCGGAAAAGTGACGATGACTGATTTATATCAATATACACCAACACTTCCATCACTCCTCAATAAAACCGAGATTGCTCATTATGCGGTCATTTGCCCCGGCTCTCTCCTTATAAAAAAACGATGGCCAATGAAATGTTTTATTCAGGTGATGGATTTCCTATACACTACACATGGAATATCGAGTGTAATCGTCGGAGATCATCGGGATCTTCCTTCAAAAGAGGATACATACATTCTATCGCAACATCCATACATCACAAATCACATCAATAAACTTACGTTGGCTGAAACAGTGGAAATCATTCAACTGTGTAAGCTAGTTGTATCAAATGACACAAGTGTGAGTCATATTGGAGTTGCCACAAAAAAGCCGGTCTTTGTTATTTCTAATGGAGAACATTATGGAAGATTCACTGAATACCCCAAAGAAGTATATGATAAAATCTATTATGCATATCCTCCAACGATTACAACCTCGCATCTCAACTTTAAAGAATTAGTAGAACTATATCAATATGGTTCTCGACTTGACATCAAGACCATCTCCGTTCAAGCTGTGATAGATATTATCGAGAAATCATTCAATCGAAACGATGTTAAGTAATAATCTATTAACTTGCAGCGTGATCTTTGTCTATATTATGATTGTTTGAACGATTAAGGGATTCTATGAAAAAGGGAAAAAGCACAAGTCAGATCGATTCAAATTATCAGGCACAAGAGACGAATATTATAAAAATGGCAAGCGAAAAAGAGCAGATGTTATTTCATATAAAAAATCAGAATTGTGCTGCCTACAAGTTGATTTCAGAGCCACTAGAATTCCTTACGCCTTTTTTTGATACGACTAAAACATGGTTAACCGTTGGAGACTATAATGGTTTGGAGGCAAATTACTTATTGCAGAGGAATCAAAATGTTATAGCATCCGATCTGTCTGACGCTATACTCAAAGAGGTAAAATCTGAGGGACTTATTAAGGAATTCAGCAAACAAAATGTTGAAAGATTGGCATACAACGACAACTCATTTGATTACGTCATTTGCAAAGAAACATTTCACCATTTCCCACGAGCGTATTTAGGTTTGTATGAAATGATACGTGTCAGCAAAATTGCCACGGTACTTGTCACAGAGCCAATTGATATACTCTCTAAAATGTCACTTCTCGTTTGGATTAAGAATATATGCGACAAGATCAATCCTTTATTCATTAATAAAATCTGGAAGAATCGTTTTTCTTGGGAATCTGTTGGTAACTACGTTTTTAAAATTTCAGAACGCGAGATCGAAAAAATTGCTATGGGAATGGGGCTGCATTGCATTGCATTTAAACGATATGATAATTTTAAAAGTCATGAAAAAATTGAGGGACTATATGACGTTCCGATTAACCAAAGACTTTACAAGAAAATAAAAATGAAATTGGCGTTAAGGGGCTTTATAAGTTTATTGGGAATCATTCCCCACGGTTCATTGTGTTGCATCGTATTCAAGGAACAACCCGATGAAAAGGTAACAAGGGGCATGAAAGAGCTCGGCTTTATTACTATCCAACTACCGGAAAATCCTTATCTAGGGAAATAATAGATGAGTTTAAACGAAAAGATTAGTGCGCAGAAACTATTTCATTCAGAACTTTAGCCAGGCTCCCCGAAATTTCTTTTCTATCAAATCGCCGCACGGTATTTATATCGGTCTGGAAACGCGGCAAATGCTTAAAGAATTCTCCGCCATCCGATGTCAAAGGAAAGATCATCCCCGACCGTGTTTCTTCCAATACCCTTTGAACCTCTTCATTGCCATCACCAAAAGCAAGAACGGGCTTGCCTGAACGAAGATATTCAAACAACTTTCCAGGTACATGGCGTTTCTCTGAAGCACATACCAACAAGTACGATGCATTGCTTATTTCTTCAATCATTTGGTTATACGGCAGAAATCCTTTGTATTCTGTTCTGTCACTAAGTCCTGCGTCTTGTATTGACTGCCGAATACCCGGCCCAACTGTTCCCACAAACACGATTTTAAGATTTCTTCCTTTATCGATTTCCCCTTGAAGAGTTTTCCATAACGTTTTTGGATTCTGGTGGTCATAGATATTTCCTGCATGCAGGAGAATTTCAGGACCATCCAGCTTCTTCAAAATGTAGGCGCCAAACGCTTCTTCGTCATACCCCCAATAAAGAACATGCGATTTGCTTTGAATATGCGGGTATCGAAGTTCGTAATCTTCTTTCATGCTGTTCGTTACAAAAACAATTCGCGATGCATTTTCCAGGACAGAACGTTCAAGATGTCGATCTAGAGTAACGGTAACTTTGCTCCTCTTAAAATCTTTGTAATATGAGATATCTACCCAAGGATCGATAAAGACCGGAATGTGCGGAATACCTGAAAGCTTGCTCAACTTCATTCCCACAAGTAATGTTGTATGCGGCGGTCCAATGGATACGATCGCTTTAATATTTTCTGATTTAAGGATTTGCTTCCCTTTACGGACAGCGTTACAATACCATCCAATGCGTGCATCCGGAACAAATAAATTCATTCGTATCCAGACAGCAAACTGATGTCGCAATCCGTGGTTTGTTGTCGAGATTGTCTCGGAAGCTGTTAAAGGCTCATCTTTCTTTTTCCCAAGTAAGCGACGATATATGCCGAATGGTTCTACTGCTCGTGCTTTGCAGACCTCCAGATTAGGATCAACTTCTTTTAGCAGTGATTCGTCTTTTTGAGAAAATGTATCTTCATCGGCTGTGAGAACAATCGGCTGCCAGCCATTTCCCGGAAGGTGTTTGATTATCTTCAATGGCCAATGAAGTGTAGCTTTACCTGATGGCGGCCAGAAATATGTAATGAATAGAACCTTTTGCATAAATAAGTGTGCTAATGTACTGTGAATCCGATGGAATGTCAAAACTCGATGCCAGTAAATTCCTTGAAGAGATAACAATGGCTTCCCTCAATCATCGTGAAGGAAGCCATTATGTATTCTTCATATGATAGTGTTATTATCGGGCCGTTGGTGACGGTATCGGCTTACGCGGAAACAACGAATCGCGCATAGCAGCATTGTAAGCAAATACTGCCATGATCGTGGCAGCTTGCTTCAGGTCGTCTTCTACGATCCGTTCAACCACATCCATGTTCGTATGATGTGTCCTATTCATATAATCCATCATATCCTGGATGTATTGGAATCCAGGAAGCCCCACACCATCGAACGATAGGTGGTCCGTTCCGCCGGTATTTGCGATCGTGAGTGTCTGTGCCGCGGGATCACCATAGACCGACAACCAAGAACGGAAAATGGAACGCGTAGCCTCATTTCCCTGCATATTCACTCCGCGCACTTTCCCGCCGCCATTATCATTATTGAAATAGACATCGAATTTTTCAAATTCCGGCTTCACCGTCAACGGTCCGCTGCCACCGCTAGACATGTATCCCCTATCACCTTGACGTTCAGCATAATGTTGTTTCACATAAGCATGTGAACCGAGGAGTCCTTCCTCTTCTCCGCCCCACAGTCCGATGCGAATTGTCCGTCGCGGCTGCAGTCCCAGTGTTTTTAAAATGCGAATTGCTTCCATGCATACTGTAGCCCCACTGCCATTGTCCGTCGCTCCGGTGCCGGCATGCCAAGAATCAAAGTGCCCGCCGATCATCACAATTTCATCCTTCAGATCGGTTCCGGGAATCTCTGCGATGATATTAAAGCTTGAATCAGGTTTGATGAATTCGACATCCAATTTCATTTCCAGGTTTACAAGTTTACCCTTTTGGATAGTTCGCAG
>JBEKLV010000285.1:0-3999 GCA_050008835.1 Bacteroidota bacterium
CTCATTTCTGATCAGATAGCCAAAATGAGGTTGAGGTGCGAAGTCCCGCGTGATTATACTGTCCTCTCGGCAGGCGATTTGCTTGAAACAAAAGAATCAGGCATCGCTTCTCAATTTGTATGGGAAACCAGGATACCCATATTCAAATTGCCATTGGTGGTGTTCAAATCAAGCTCTCTTAAGAAAGATTCAGGTGAAGTTCTGCGAAAGAAGATTGTCATCTACTCCTCAGCCGCCGACACCATCTCAACCACTTCCATTCTGACCGAAGCAAAAAGTGTATTCACTTATTTTGCAGATGCCATTGGAAAATATCCTCACGAACGCCTGACTCTGGTTGAAGTTCCCTATTTCGATGGAATCGATATTTCAAGCGGACTGTTAATGGTCGGCTCTGCCTCGTTTAAGGGAATGGGAAAAGGAGATTTCGATGGTCTTCGCCTCACAGTTGCGGAACAGTGGATCGGTGCAGGTGTCTTCGCAAAGTTCCATCAACCCGGTTTCTGGTTCCTTACTATTTCTCTGCCGCATTATCTCCGTCTTATGTATGTTCGTCACTCGGAAGGCGAAGAGGCGTTCGATGGAGCGCTGCACGAACCATTGAAACAGTATGAGCGGTTTGCAGGCAAGGAAAACGATGTTCCAATTATTGATATCGATTACCCGAACACCAAAGAAAAGGGTCTGGTCCTTTATGGCAAAGGCCCGCTTGTTATCAGCAAGCTTCATACTCAATTAGGCGATGACCAGTGGAAGGCTCTTTTGCAGGATTTGTACAGGGACTTCCTCGGAAAGATACTCACGTATGATGAATTCCAAATGTATATCTCGAAGCACGACAAGAGTGGCAGCGGCGCAACATTCTTGAACAGATTAGTTACACAGAAAGGAATTCCAAAAGAGTAAAGACAACGCAAACGGCAGATACGCACAACACTGCAACGCCTGCCCATTTGGATAATGTGAATGGGTTTTATTCTTGTGTATAACCGTAAAACAAGTACCATCTTCAGTTCAAATTGTTGGGGAGCGAATAGAAGAAAATCGTTTTAGGGAGTTGCGGTGGTTTAGTCTTTCTTGAAGAATCCTCTGATTACTAAACACGGAATATACCGTTGCAACCTAAGCAAGGTTTGGCTACATTTTGTGTGAAGGTGAGACGACACAATGGTTAAAACAAAACAAAAGAAAAACCTCCAGTATAAAAACACAAAGCATACAACGAAAAAAATGCGTGTAGCAGAAGAGCAAATTGTGTACGGAGCGGGTGTTTCACCGATCCTTGATTTAGTGCCTCAGACAAACAAAAAAGATAACTCTGACTTGTTGAACATCAAAGAAGCAGCGGAGTGGGCAACCAAACATCTTGCGAAAAATGTAACAGCATCGAATATTTCTTACCTGATTCAATATGGTCGGATTAAAAAGTATGGTAATAACGGAAGTACACAAATTTCTAAGAAAGAATTGACGGCATATTACAGTTCTTTTAATGGTCATAGAGAATTATCGTGGAAGAATCAGCTCGGCAAAGATTTGAACTGGGCTCTTTCGTTCGATCAATACAAAGAAGCGGAAACCACAAAACACGTTCATCGTTTGCATCCATACAAAGGAAAATTTATTCCACAACTAGTGGAATATTTCCTCGATAGCCATAGTGATAAATTTAAGAAAGAAATCTACTTCCATAAAAACGACATTGTTCTCGATCCATTTTGCGGAAGCGGAACAACGCTTGTGCAGGCAAGCGAATTGGGAATGCATGCCGTCGGTATCGATGTCTCTGTGTTCAATGCTCTGATCAGCAACTGTAAAGTCACAAAGTTTGATTTGATCGATGTTCAGAAGGAAATTAGCAGAATTACACATGCCTTAAAAGCATTTCTTGCTAATTCTCATACCGTTGAGTTTGAGGAAAAACTTTTGCAAGAACTCTACAAGTTTAACAACGAGTTTTTTCCCGTGCCGGAATACAAATATAAAATTCAACGAGATGAAATAGACGAAGAGTCTTACGGGCCGGAAAAAGCAAGAGAATTTTTACCGATCTATCAAAAGCTCGTCAAAGACTATAAAATTAAACTCCGGCAGGATAGCGAAGACTCTTTTTTGGATAAATGGTATTCCCAACATATTCGCAATGAAATTGAATTTGTGTTCACTGAAATTAAAAAGATCAAGAACGTTGATACAAAGAAAATTGTCAGCATCATTCTTAGCCGGACAATTCGCTCCTGCCGCGCAACGACGCATGCAGATTTGGCAACATTGCTTGAGCCTATCACAACAACTTACTATTGTGCAAAACACGGAAAGATGTGCAAGCCGCTTTTTTCTATTTTAAAGTGGTGGGAAACATACACTAAAGATACGATAAAACGTTTAGTTGATTTCGGGAAATTGAGAACAGAAACGTATCAATATTGTTTAACGGGCGATAGTAAAACTATTGATATTATTGCACAACTCGAAAAGAAAAATCCTGAATTTGCGGCTATGATTGCAAAGCGTAAAATTAATGGAATCTTTTCCAGCCCTCCGTATGTAGGGTTAATTGATTACCACGAACAACATGCCTACGCATACGATCTATTTGGCTTTAAACGACAAGATGAACTGGAAATTGGTCCGTTATCCAAAGGACAGGGCAGAGAAGCGAAAGAAAGTTATACAAAAAGTATTGCTGATGTTTTGAATAACTGTAAAAGATTTATGACGAAAGATTACAACGTTTTATTGGTAGCAAATGATAAATGGAACTTGTATCCAGCTATTGCAGAACAAGCTGGAATGAAGATCGTGAACCAATACAAGCGCCCTGTTTTAAACCGGACGGAAAAAGATAAAGGTGCATATTCAGAAATTATTTTTCATTTGAAGGAGAATGGAAAATGAGAAAAGATAAAGTGATCTATAAGCTTACTGTTGAGGATATTCAAAATGTTGCCTGTGAACTACTTGAAAGAAATCTTAAAGACGAAGAAATTGCTCTTATAACAGAAAAAGTTGGTGACTTTATTCCATGGTACGATGCGATAGAGAACGCAATTGAACGATCAAAGATAAAGTGGAAACTACAATGAACCAAGAACAAATATTGAAAATTGAAGACGTCCTCAAATCCTGTCTTCGCAATAAATTCAAGAACTATAATCCAGAACCGGCGTCCATGCCATTTCATACGGCATTGTTAGGCAAGGATCGTCTGGCGTTATATGCATTTATCCATTCGCTTAATACCAACTTTGGAGTTGCGATCTTTGAACCGGTCGCTTTGGCATTAGCTCAAAAGAGTTTTCAGAATACAAAATTACAAGCGAAAGCCGGAGATCATATAAGTGCTGCTGCACATAAGGCTATCCAGGAAATAATGGATAACCTTGCAACCGCCGCATCTTCTCCTAATAAAGTGAAAGAGGTTGAAGCTATCCGCAAAGTGTGTCAAAAAGGTAAAATGAAAAAAGTTAAGCTTACACGAGTGGACGTGTGGCTGGAAAACAAATCGGATGAGTTGTTTCTCTTCGATATAAAAACTGCTAAACCAAATGTAGGTGGTTTCAAGGAATTTAAACGGACTTTGTTGGAGTGGGTTGCCGCTATACTCGTAGAAAATCCAAAAGCAAAAGTGAATACTATAGTCGCTATTCCTTACAATCCTTATGCACCAAAACCATATTCTCGTTGGACAATGAGGGGCATGATAGATCTGGAAAATGAATTGAAAGTTGGCGATGAGTTCTGGGATTTTATTGGAGGCAAGGGCACATATGAAGATCTGCTTGGTTGCTTCGAGCGAGTTGGAATAGAACTAAGAGACGAGATAGACGCATACTTTAAGAAATTCAAGTCGGGCAAATAACACAACAGCAGTCTTTCCTTCTATAATCCATTTCCCCAGCTTTTACTTGTAATCTTTACATATTTTTAAAAACACGCGTTTGCGTGATTGCGTTTTTCGTACCGATTTTTCATCTTTCCATCAGTCAAAATCCTTTT
>JBEKLV010000286.1:0-3969 GCA_050008835.1 Bacteroidota bacterium
TGGTTTTCGTAAGTACACAATCATACCGATAGTTGGAATGATCCACAGAAAAAAGCCTGAAATTATTGTGGTTGTTCCCAAGGGATTGAGATTTCCCAAGCCCATACCCATAATTCCCGTGACAGAAGATAAAGCGGTTTGCATATTCTTCCAGAGTATATAACTCAGAAATGTGTCTATGCAAGCATTCAATATTCCGATCCAGCAGGCAATTTCAAGAATCATTCTGCCGATCGCTTGGAAACGGATAAATTGAATTGACCCGACAAACACGAACAAGAAATACAAAATCGTATAAACCGACCAGATGCGGCTGTATTGGAATATATCTGTTAATGTATCCATACCGATTTTAACTTGCGGGAACATATTAAAAACCACATTTAATTGATCCATTGGATTTGTCAATAAATTAGAAAATTCCGACAAAATTATAATAATCGAGAAAAAAGCAGTGGACCAACCAATGATACGAACGGATCGAGGCATAATAATAACTCCTATTTAAGGATAACGTGTCTATATAACTCGATAATAGAGTCTGAAATAATTAGGATAATTACAAGAAGAAGTATTGATAAGTGGGAAGTACACTGTTCTTAAAAAAGTCTAAAGAATACCGTATATTCAAGTATATATAATATAATAAATAGCCCACAACAGGGACCTAATATATGAATGAGGTTGTTCCAAATCGAAAAGAGTACGATCCGCGGATGCATTCGGCGGAGCACATTCTAAATCAAACAATGGTGCGGATGTTCAATTGCGGGCGTGCATTCAGCGCGCATATCGAAAAGAAAAAATCGAAATGCGATTATCATTTTGAAAGGAACATCACTGCCGAAGAAATCGTCCAGATAGAGAATAAGGTCAACGAAGTAATTAAGTCTAATCTTCCAATTCAAGAAAAGATACTCAACAGGGAAGAAGCTGGGAAAGTCGTTTCGCTTGTAAGATTACCAGAAGATGCCGGAGATAAAGTGCGCATTATTGCAATAGGAGATTATGATGTGTGCCCGTGCAGTGGCATACATGCTCGTACAACGGGTGAAATTGGAGAATTCAAGATTATTTCTTCCGATTGTGCAAACGGTATCCTACGGATTCGATTTAGAATTAATCAGATGTTATCTTAAAAATATTCTTATGTCGGTCTAACCTTTCGATTGAACGTTAGTCCTAGCTCAATATGACATCACTTTTTTAGTAAAATATGAATAAAGCTTTATTTATCCGTTCATTCTTTTCCGATTTATTCTTATCATGTTCAAGCAATTAATTTATAATAACGGGATCATATCAAGTATGAAAAAAAATCTTATTCATCGCGCCATAGGCGTATTCGTTCTCCTCGTTTCTTCAATTCAATATATTATCACAGCGCAAGTCTCTGTCTCTTTTTGGGATCCGGGTGAACTTTCTGCCGCCGCTTGTCTAATGCAGGTACCACATCCACCCGGTGGCCCTTTATTCTCGATTGTGGGCAGAGTATTTTATATGCTTCCCATTCCAGGCGATCTTGGGTACCGAATGAATTTAGTATCTGCGCTTGCAAGTGCCTTCACAGTGTTGTTTTTATATTTAATTATTGTCAAAGTTATTGAAAACTATAAAGGTAAAACATCCGGCACATCGATGGAGGGCATAGGGACGTACCTTGCAGCGGCAATCGGCGCCCTGACGCTTTCCTTTTGCGATACTTTCTGGTTTAACGCGGGTGAATCAAACTACTTCGCAGCAAGTATGCTCCTGTATTCTTCCATTGTATGGCTAATGATGGTATGGAATGAAAAAGCAGATGAACCGGGAAGCGAACGCTATCTGCTTATGATTGCGTACATAGGTGGATTGTCTGCCGGACTTCATTTGATGAGTGTATTAACTATTATTATTGTTGGTATAGTTGTGGTTTTTCGGAAGTATGTCAATAACGACGAAGAGTGCTTACAATCATCATATGTTTTATTGGGACATGCCATACTGCTCTTTATCGTTGCAGTGATTCTGTGGAGCGGAGAAAAAGCAACTCAAGCACCAACAACAGAAATTACAAGCGCATTTGATAAAAAATTCATTATTGCAATGGTGATAGCAAGTCTTGGAGTGCTTGTACTATTCAGGAAAAAAATTATTAATCGGAACTCAATTTATCTCGCTCTTCTTGTTGGAGGCGGTGCTTTCGTTGTGGTCTTTACCGGTATCATCAGATATTTTCCCCAGCTGTTGCTCTATATCGCAGGCGATCATCTTGAAGGAGGGCTTCTCGTTCTTTTAGGCGTGGTGGTGGCTGGAGGCTTAGGAGCTTATTATGCACTGAAACAAAAACGGACGATTCTCGCTCTGTCTATTACAGGGGTAATTATCGCAGTGGTAGGGTTTACGACATACACAATGATTGTTATTCGAGCAAACGCAAATCTGCCAATGAATGAAAATCATCCAAAGTCATTCGCACAGCTTATAACGTATTTGAATCGAGAACAGTATGGTGATTTCCCAATGTTTCAACGTCGATGGTCGTCAGAGCCAGATAAAGCTGGCATTTATACGAACTATACCAGTGATCTCGATTTCTTCTTGAAGTATCAGATGAATCATATGTTCCAACGGTACATCGGCTGGAATTTTATAGGACGTTTGTCGCATGATCAAGATGCTGGCGTAGATTGGAGTAAATTCTTTGGTATCCCATTCTTCTTAGGTCTATTCGGCCTATATTCGCATTTCCGCAAAGATTGGAAGATGGCGACCGTCTTTCTCATCACATTTATTTTAATGGGATACTTAATTACATATTATCAGAATCAACAACAGCCGCAGCCAAGAGATCGTGAGTATTTTTATTGCGGTGCATACTTTGTTTTTGCCTTGTGGATAGCGCTTGGTATTAAGGGGTTACTCGATCTTGTTCAGGAAAAACTTGCGCAACCATCACTTGCAAAACCGGCATTCATTGGAGTGCTTGTTCTCTCTACACTTCTTGTTCCGGCAAGAATGCTGCAAGTTAATTACTTTACACATGACCGTTCAAAGAATTGGGTACCATGGGATTTTGCCTACAACGTGCTCCAGACATGTGAAAAAGATGCCATTCTATTTACACAAGGCGACAACGATACTTTTCCATTATGGTATATTCAGGATGTGGCGGGTGTTCGGCGTGATGTAAGAATTGTAAATTTAAGCTTAGTAAATACTTCTTGGTACATTTCGTTGATGAAAAGTACTCCTGCATACCCTGAAGCAAAAGCAGTACCGATTAATCTAACGGAATCTCAGATTGCTAATATTCAGCCGATTGCATGGGAACCGAAAAACGTTGAGCTGCCGATTTCAAAAGAAGCAATTCAACTGTATCAGGAAAAGAAAGGTGTCGTTCTTGACACTTCTATTACAAATAGCGGGAAAATCACATTCCTGCTCAAGAATACATTACAATTCGGGCAAACGAAAGCTCTTCGTGTGCAGGATATCGCCGTGTATGATATAATCATGGCAAATGATTGGAAGCGGCCGATTTATTTTGCGTCCACATGTTCACCGGATGCTAAGATTGGCCTTGATGAATATTTGTGGTTTAAAGGTATGGCTTGGAAACTTGAACCAATGAAAGCATCGCAGGTAAATTATGGAATGGATCCGGCACTGCTTGAAGCAAATCTTCTAAACGAACCGGTCGGGTTCTCTAAAACTCCTCAGAACGGATACAAATTCCGGGAAATTGCAAATCCAAAAGTATTCTTTGATCAGACCACGAGCGGAATTATTAGCAATTATCGGTCATCATTTCGCGGCTTAGCAGCGTACTATATGAATGTAGAGAAGAATCCGCAAAAAGCGATGGCGGTTCTTGATAAAATGGAAACGCTTATGCCGCACAAGAAAATTCCTTTTGGATGGGAATATGCTTGGGATATGGCAAATTTTTATAATGCACTTGGACGTACGGATCGAGTCAAAGATATG
>JBEKLV010000287.1:0-3942 GCA_050008835.1 Bacteroidota bacterium
CTTCTTCACGTGCGTTGCCAACAAAGTGTGCTTCGATACGTCCGCGAATTTTGGGATTTGCTTGTAAAACATTTGCGAGTGCATGAAGCATGGTTACCGGATTTCTTTCGGCATAAAAAGTCCCCGCGTGAGTAATTTTCATTTTTACAGGCTTAATGTGTTTATCTGAGTTTGTTGGCGGAAAATCCTCAACATCAAATCCCTGCGAGATAATAATTACTTCTTTGTAATCCACAGTTTTATGACGCAGCAGAATACTTTCCTTTACTCGTCGGTGTGTTACGATTACTTTATCCGCTGCTTTTAATACACGTTTTTCTAAATGTGCATGCCACAAGCGGTGCAAAGGTGTTGGAAAATACTTGAACGGATAATCAAGCCATGCATCTCTATAATCCACCACCAGCGGAATTTCAAATTTACGTTTCAGTGCTGCACCTATCAGAAAATCAGTCTGCGGTGGAGCGGTCGCAAACAATAGGTTGAATTGTTCGTGTTCAATCAATTCCGATGCGGCTTTCACGGCAATGGATTTCCATCCTATTTTTGTATCCGGGATGAAAAACAAATCCCCAAAGAATTGCAGCACCTTCCGCATCCGTTCCGAAGGCATCTTTATTACACCTTGTTTCCTTAATAAGCGATTAACATCATAAGAAGGTGTGCGAACAATCTTCACCCCGGCTTCTTCTGCTTCTTTCAATAATGTTTCATCAAATGCATAATAACCGGTCGGTTCTACAGTAAGCACTGTTGGTTTCCAACCGTATTTTGGAAGAAACTTCGCAAACTTTACCGTTCGCTGTACACCGCTCAATCCCATGGGAGGAAAATAATATGCAATGATTAAAACTTTTCTAAATCCGTCATCCACCATAAATCACACAATGATTAATTCTTTTGAAGATGTCGTAAGTATGTCACAGCCATTTTCACGAACAACAATGTCGTCTTCGATCCGCACACCGCCGCGACCTGGAATATAAATTCCCGGCTCAATCGTTATTACATTGCCGGTTTTAAGCACTGCCGTACTAACTGCAGAGATACGAAGAGGATCGTGAACATGAATGCCTAAACCATGACCCAGAGAGTGGATAAAATATCGTCCATAGCCATTCTGCTGAATGTGCTTTCGCGCGATTGCATCAATCGAACCAGCTGTAATCCCACTGCGCACTGCCTCGATGGCTTTTCTTTGCGCATCAAGCACAATCCGGTATATTTTCTTCATCTCTGCCGAAGGATTTCCAACAGCAAGAGTACGTGTGATGTCGCTGTTGTAACCGCGATAACGACATCCAAAATCCAGTACCACTAATTCGCCGTGTCGAATTTTTTTTTCAGATGCCCGTGCATGCGGCAAAGCACCGTGCTCACCGCTGGCGACAATAGAGTCGAATGCATCGCACTCAGCGCCGTATTTCCGATGCAAGTAGCAAATTTCTGCCGCGATGTCACATTCGCGCACACCCGGACGCACGAGCGTCAAAAGTTTCTTAAACACCTTATCGCTAATGCTTGCAGCATAACGAATCAAATCTATTTCTTTGTCATCTTTGATTGCAGTAACATTTTCGAGAATGCTTGTTGCGGGAATAAAATGTCTGCCAGGCAGCAGTTTTTTCAAACTATTTATATCAGCAACCGAAATGTTTTGACTCTCGAATCCAATGCGTGATCCTACTAACACTAATTTTCTTTCGGCAAGCAAAGGGAAAAGATTTTGCTTCGCGATAATGATCTTGAAGCCATGAACCTCTTGAGGTGCCTGACTTTTATATCGCCTGTCGGTTATAAAAAATTGTTTTGTTTGTGTTACTAGACATAGTCCACTGGATCCAGTGAACCCTGTAAGATAGTGAACATGCGCTAATTCAGTTATGAGCATTGATTGAAGACGAAGCGATGTCATCAATATGCGCACTGCTTTAAGTCGTCGGCGAATCATGAGTGAATCAGAGATGGTAATTCGGCGCCTCTTTTGTAATGGAGATGTCGTGTGGATGACTTTCGCGCAACCCCGCTTCTGTCATTCGTGTGAACTGCGCTTTCTTCTTCATTTCGGCAATAGTGCGGCATCCGCAATATCCCATTGCCGCACGTAATCCACCGATCATTTGATATACTGTATCAGAAAGATTTCCTTTGAACGGCACGCGCCCTTCAATTCCTTCCGGCACTAATTTTTGGATGTCATCTTCCGCATCTTGAAAGTAGCGGTCTTTGCTTCCCTTTTTCATGGATTCGAGTGATCCCATGCCGCGATACATTTTATAACTGCGGCCTTCATATAAGACCTTTTCTCCCGGACTTTCTTCCACTCCCGCAAATAATCCTCCAATCATAACTAAATCTGCCCCAGCTGCGATTGCTTTTGCTATATCGCCGGTCTGTTTTATGCCGCCATCAGCAATGATTGGAATTTTTAATTTTGCGGCTGCCTTTGCGCATTCCATAATGGCAGTAATTTGCGGAACACCCACACCAGCTACTACACGTGTTGTGCAAATAGAGCCCGGTCCAATACCAACTTTCACTGCATCAACCCCCGCTTTGATCAGATCTTTCGTTCCTTCTGCTGTGCCAACATTGCCGGCAATTAACTCTATATTGAATTTTGCGCGGACGCGCTTCACCATCTCGATGACACCTTGAGAATGTCCATGCGAAGTATCTATTACAACAACATCGACACTAGCACCGACAAGTGCAGTAATACGATCAAGTGTATCAGCTGTAATTCCTACTCCAGCTCCTACGCGTAAACGCCCGTGCTTGTCTTTGCAGGCGTTAGGATGCCGTTTCTTTTTTTGAATGTCTTTGAATGTAATAAGTCCGCGCAGTTTTCCGATCTTATCAACGACTGGCAATTTTTCAATGCGATGTTCTTGAAGAATCACTTCCGCTTCTTCCAGCGTTGTGCCAACGGGAGCAGTGATAAGATTTCCTTTAGTCATCACTTTTGAGATAAGGAGATCGAGATTCGGTTGAAAACGTAAATCGCGGTTTGTGAGAATACCGACAAGATTTTCATGATCAACAATTGGAATGCCGGAGATGCTGTACTTACCCATTACGTCCAACGCATCGCCAACGGTTTGATGAGGAGATAAAGTGATAGGTTTTTGAATCATGCCGCTTTCTGAACGTTTCACGCGGTCCACTTCCTCTGCCTGCCGTTCGATGGTCATATTCTTGTGTAGAATACCTATGCCGCCTTCGCGTGCAATAGCAATTGCCATCTCAGCTTCTGTAACCGTGTCCATTGCTGCGCTTACCAGTGGAATATTGAGTTCGATATGATGCGTCAGCTTTGTGCGAAGATCTGTTTCGCGCGGCAAGACCGACGATTTTGCCGGCAACAATAGTACGTCATCGTATGTAATTGCTTCACCAATAATTTTTTTATATGACATAGTAAATAATCGGAAAGTGATTCAATAAATAATGAAGTCCTTTGAAAAAATTAGTCAATAATCGAAGCAAAAGCAAGAATGAGAAGTCGGAAGAAAAGGATAGAGCCAGTATCTCGATCGACACCACCACGCGTGACCAATTGCCGGCTCTATTAAGAAGGAGATTTGGGAAAACTATTTTCATTCCCAATTGATATTACGATAATGCTGATAAAAAGGTTACAGGTAAATAAAAATAAAATGCGAATGTACTTACTATTCTGGAGAATCTAAACGCGGTAATATAATTTTATATCGTTTGATCTTTAGGTAGAGTGTCTTCGGGGTAATCCCCAATGTCGATGCAGTTTTCACACGATTCCATCGATGGTGCTTCAAGATACGTTCGATGTATAGTTTTTCAAGTTCTTCCATTTTAATGAGTTTGTCTTCGGTAAGTAATTGAGTAGGAATAGCCGTTGCAGATGGTGCGGCACTCAATGCAACATTCATCCATAAATCCTTAGGTTCTACAACATCGCTA
>JBEKLV010000288.1:0-6528 GCA_050008835.1 Bacteroidota bacterium
CCACTGAGCTACTTCAGCATTTATCATTGCACATTGAAATATACAGAAAAAGTGCCCGTTGAGCAACTAGAAATTATGCACAATCACTTGACAATTTGGACGCAAGTCAGTATCATTTTGCAGATAACTAAATTCATTAGTTCATTCTTTATTAAACACAAGGAGGAGTTAATGAAACCTGCAAACTTACAACTGCCGAAGGAGCTAAAAACCAACAAGATGCTCCAGCTTAGACTGAGAAGCTCAGAGTTCAAGTTAAAACTCAAAAATCAGATGACGAACCGCCAACGCATTGGCTTGAGTGTTACGGCAGGTCATGTTCGAGGAGGACATTCATTTCATTAGAGGCGAATATATTTATTGAACTAAATACTTGCCTCTTGATTTACAAGAGGCATTTTTATACATACACTTACTCTTTTGTAATTAATTATGCCGTTTTTTCGGTTTATCTTTCTTCTTAGTGTGATCATAATGCGATTTACGCAAGCCGAAGCGCAAGCACTATTCCATGGTTCCAGACACGAAAAGAAAATTGCACTGACGTTCGATGCATGCCCTTCTTCCACACACGGCGGATTTGATGCACGTATAGTCCAAACTCTTATTGATTCCGGCGTACCTGCAACATTTTTCCTGAGCGGCAAATGGATCATGAAACATCGTAACGAGGTAAAGAAACTTGCTTTAATAGCAGGATTTGAGTTAGGCAACCACAGTTATTCGCATCCACACTGTATAAATATCTCTGAGGATAGTATTAGACAAGAATTGCAACGAACGGAATTTTTATTGAATCGTATTGCTGGAGCTTCACCAAAACTATTTCGACCGCCGTATGGTGAGACAGATCAACGAGTAGAATACATCGCAAATAATATTGGTCTCACAACAGTGATGTATGATCTCGCATCCGGCGATCCGGACACTACTATCTCACGAGAACGCCTTATTCGTTACGTTGTTACAAGCGCGCGAAATGGCAGTATTATTGTAATGCACGTGAATGGCCGCGGTTGGCACACATCCGAAGCATTGCCCTACATTATTCAAGCTCTTCGTGCCAAAGGATTTATTTTTTTAAAAGTGAGTGAATTACTAAAGGCACGGAATGGTTTTGGCAAATCTTCCATCGACAGGAAGAATCCGTAATTAGTTATGTGCGTTTCAATAGCACAAATGTAGTGTCATCTCTCAGGTCAGCTCCTGCGCGATGACGAGAAAGTCCGGATATTATATGCTGACGCATTTGTTCAACAGTTTCGCCAGCGCAATATTTAATCAACTCAGCAATTCTATCCAGCCCATATTCTTTCCCATCTGAATCGACCGATTCGATCACGCCATCTGTAAAAAGGAAAAGCACATCGCCTTGATCCAATTTAATAGACTGCGTTTCAAGTGAATTACTAAAGCAAGTACTCTTCTGTTCAGAGTCAACTCCGCCATTAGATGAAGGCGCCATTCCAACAGCAATGCCATTGGGCTTCAGCCAGGTAATAGAATTATCAACCGCTCGGCGCAACAATGCCGGTGGATGACCCGCGCGGCACAATTCCACATTTCCATCGGAATGCAGTTTAACCAAGAAGAGTGAAAGGAAATAATTTCGTTTAAGCTGTCCGTATACATGTGAATTAAGCCGAATGAGCAATTCTCGTGGATCGTTCGTTTCAGTTGCAAAGAGCTGAAGAGCAGTCTGCATCTTTACCACATAAAGCGCCGATGAAATGCCTTTCCCGGAAACATCTCCAATAACAGCCAACGTACTACAATCCGGAAGATTGAGAATATCATAATAGTCACCGCCGACTTGCTTCGCTGCTTCGCTATGCGCGATGAGTTCATATCCGGGAATCTTCACATCACTGGTCGGCTGAAGACTCAGTTGAATGTCTCGTGCAACACCCAATTCATCTTTTGTAATTAGTTTGTCAGCAAGTTCCATCGCTAATAAAAATGTAACGATAATGAAAGAATAGACTGCGGACGCAGCCTTGCCCTCTGACATTGCAACGATAATAAACACAAACGCGATGGCATATATCAGTCGTCGCGGTGGCGTTAGCTTTAATAGGAAGGCAACGAAAAGATGCCAAACGAATTTAATCGATCGTTTAATTCCATTTCGTTCTCCCTCAACGGATTTCATACTACGTGCATAGAATTCGTACATTCCGCGCATATCTTCGTTGAGCGACTTATTCAGATCATCCCACGTCAGATCACGGGTAAGGATGTTGTGCAAACTTTGAAGGAAACGAGGTATTCGAGGAGACATAGTGTTTGTTTTTGATATTCTATTCACGCATAGTATTACGGCGAAAATAGAATAAAGTTCACTTTGGGAAACAAAATCTTAGACAATTTCTTTTAGCAATTCTTTACGCGGATTTGGAATGACGACTTTATTCACCAATAATCCTCGTTCCGAACACACCACAGCTGCAGCATCTACCGCCGATTTAACAGAAGCAACATCGCCAGTCATTGTGACGAAAGCTTTGCCGCCAAGCGCCATCGCTAAACGAATTTCCATCAATTGAACACGTGCAGTCTTCACAGCGGCATCCGCAGCTTCGATTAATGAAGCAACACTGAAGGATTCCACAATACCCAATGCTTCGAGCATTTGTACTTGCGTTGTGCCGGAAATAGCTGGAAATATATCCGGATGAACATTGGGAATGACAAATGTATCCGAAAGCAATAATGCGACAGCCGATGCTTTCAACATTGCATCAGCAGTATTGAAACCAGCCGCAATACTTGTTAATTCAATTAATCCAATTGCGTTCATTTCCATGGTCATCTCATCTTTCAGACTCGTTCAATGACAATCTCGCCATCTATTGTTTTCACTTGTCCATCGATGCTCGCATGAATACGCGCACCAAGTTTTCCTTCCGGCATATCTGCGACAACTTCGCCCGCTTTCACTTGCTGTCCGATTGACACAATTGCTTTTGCCGGCAGTCCAAGATGTTGTAAAAGCGGCAGTCGAATTTGATCTGGGAATAACTTTTTTTCAACAAAGTATGCCGGTACATCATATTCTTCTATTCCCAATTTATCTATCAGCTTCTTCAGCGGGACATGTCGTCCGTCATAGATGCGATGAATGCGAACATCGCGGTCGCCGGTCCATTTTATTTCTTTTGCACGTAAATCACTTTTTGCCTTATCGCATGCTTCCTTTGGGTATAAATCTTCCGGGCAAGAATACAACGTGCACAGACCGCACGCACAGCATAATTGAGCCCATTGATTCCAAATATGATCTCCAGTAGCTGTGAATGACAAACTACGCATTACTTTGTGCGGCTGAACTTCATAACCTAACAAATAGCGAGGGCAGAACTCCGTGCAGAAGCTGCATTGGTCACATGCGGATTTTCCAATGCGAAGCATCGCACCCATCGTTAAACTTTTTCTCCGTACAAGGCGATGAGTCGTTGGAAGAATGATTAGTCCAGCACAGGTTTTTGTAATCGGAAGCTTCGAATCTGTTTCGAGTTTTCCCATCATTATTCCGCTTACGAACACTGCATAGTCAGGAACTGTAGCGCCCCCCGCCGCTTCAATAACATCGGCAAATGAAATGCCAACTGGCACTTCAAATGTAGAAGGATGCACAACAGCGCCAGCTATAGAAATATATTTTGTGACAAACGGATGATCTTGAGCTGCAAGGTGAAGATTCCGAAGAGTTTCTACGTTATGTACAACAACACCGACATCCAGAGGGATTCCTTGCGGAGGAATAAGGCGTCTCGTTGTTTCGTAAACCAGCACATATTCATCGCCTGTTGGATAATAATCTCCAAGAAATTGTAATGTAATGTTCGTACCGTGCAAAGCCAATTTTATTCCATCTAACTTATCTTCATACTTCTTTTTCACACCGATAATTCCGTGTTGCGCAAAGGTTACTGACATTAACAATCTCATTCCGTTAACTATCGCTTCCGGCTCACGGATCATGAGTTCTAGATCTTTATGGAGCAGCGGCTCACACTCTGCCCCGTTAGCAACCACAATCTCTACTTTCGACGCAGCTTTAACATGCGAAGGGAATCCGGCACCGCCGCATCCAACAACGCCAGCTGTGCGTATGCTTTCTACAAGATTCATTTATTTTCTGGTTTTGCAAACGTGGGACGCTCGAGAAAAGACCGCAAATCATATCCCTTCTCGATAAGCTTTTGCTGATTTGTTTGCAGAAAATCTACAATTAATTCTGCTGGAATTGCCGGAGCTATACCATAAATAATTTCCGTCCGACTCTCGGCATACACATCGCCTTTGAATGGAATAATAGGGTCAAACTCAATCCGTTCCCCTTCCTTGGCAGGAGTCAAATAATATTGTTGATGTCCCGGAACTAATTTCATCATTCCAACCAATTCAAAATTCGGAACGCCATCGCGGATAGCGAGCACAATGCCGCCGCTGAATCCTTTACTGAAGACAGCATCGGTCAGAAATGATCCATATTTGTCTCGGTTAGGACTGCTGACAATTGCTTTTGTTACGATCCGATATCCAGAAGGGTACCCAAACAAGTACACGAACGCCCCCCACTCAAGTTCTTTCGCCTTTCCTATCGGATATTTAAAAACAGCAACAGTAGGAGCAATTGTGGGTTTAATTTCCTGTCCAATAAGCGCTAAATCATCTTCTCTATCGAACAATAAGATATCCAAATTATGCAATCCTTGAATGGCCGCGACGTAATTTGTCTGATGATCTTTCACGGCGATACTTTGAATAAATTCCGTTTGTTTCCTGTCTTCTCCATGATAAAAAGTATAAACCGTATCGCTGAAATCGACAACATGCGCACACGTTAATAATGCGATCCTATTATTCTGGCAATATATCACTGTCGCACTTCCTGATGCAGTTTGATTCAAGTACACTTCCTTTTCTGCTTTCTCTCTGAGAAACGGATCACGAATATCTTTTATTCGAACTTTTGCTTCTAACGGAAACACCCAGCTTTTATAATATGCAACACAACTGATCATTCTCACAGATTCTGAAATTTGTTCAAGTTGCTCGGAACATCCGCGATAAGGAAATTCGGAATCGTATTTACCATCTATGAGCATCGGATACACATCTCGATAGGATGTAGTCGAACAGGATAACGACAGGAAACAAACAAGTAATACAATTCCATACATTAATATTTTAGAGAATGTCACGACCGCCTCTTTGGTGGATTTATCTATATAATTCTCCTCATCGCACTATTCTTTCATCACCATATTATGAACGGGATGTGCAGCATTGCATAGATGGAATATTTTAATGCGGTTTCTTTCCTTGTAATCGGAGAGAGTGACCAAAAGTAAATTGCCTTCGCAATAGTATTGCTCATCATTGCTAGAATAATTGCTGACGTAAAAATATGCATTGCTCCATCAGATCCTTGCACTAAGGATAAGATGAAGGGATCGATATCTGAAACACCAACGATCGCCGAGACAGCCAGCAATCCGGAATTACCCACGGTGGATTTCACGAATCCTGTGACAACAGAGAGAATGACAAACAACAATGCAAAACCAATAGCGGGACGGATTTCAAAGGGGTTTTGTAAATCTGGAATTTCTGATTCCGACGCAGGCAGTTCCTTCCGAGATATTCGCAATGACAATAGAACTCCAACGACAGAAAGAAAAATAAAACGCGGCAAGAGATTCGGAAGAAACGATGAATTGATAAACCAAATGAGCAATAGCACTCGGAGATACATTACACTACTTGCAAGCAACGCCGCTTGCAGTGCACTGCTGCCGCGCGAGGGATTTTTCTTTGCCATCCGCCCCATAGAAAGTGTTACCATTGTACTGGAGACAATGCCTCCAAATATTCCCGACATCCACAAACCTAATTTAGATCCAAATTTTTTCTCTAATAAATATCCAACGAATCCCAAAGTGGAAACGATAACAACAATTTGCCAGACTTTGAATGGATTGATATGGAATTGTGTGAATTCATGATTTGGTAAAACAGGTAAAATAATTACGGTCACTAAAATAAATTTAATTGTTGCCAAAAATTCCACTTTACTGAGTCGTTCCACGTAGGATTCGAGCATTGCTTTTTCCGAGAGCAGCATAGTATTTATAACGCCTAGCGCCATCGCTATCCATACATCTACCAGCATTGCCAAAGCGCCTGTGATAAATGTGAGCAATGCAGAAACCTCGCTCGTTGTGCCAAAACGATCGACACGAATTTTTGCGACGTACGCAATTCCGGTTAGTAAGGCAATTGCCAATAATCCCACTGGCAGCATAGCAGTTGCCCCAATCTGATACAACCATGCGCATCCGAAACCAAACAAGCTGATGATAGGATGTGTGCGCACTCCGCCAAAAACAAGCTTCTGGTCAACCTTTATACTTTCTCTTTCGAGGCCAACTAGGAAGCCGAGTGCAAGAGCTACGATGAACCGAAGCTGTACGGTCCATTCAATTGTTCCTAATTCCATATCTTCTCCTGCTTATGAGT
>JBEKLV010000289.1:0-6972 GCA_050008835.1 Bacteroidota bacterium
TACTCGTTTGGGTTTATGGATTTTGTCTTCTTGGAATCGACTGGAACCAACACTGTACTTGTATGTGTAATCCTGTAACTTACATTCACCTGCTTCATCACAAATCGGGCAATCCAATGGATGATTGATCAGCAAGAATTCCATGACTGCATTGCGTGCCTTTACGACTTTCGCACTTTTTGTTTTAACCACCATGCCATCTGCAACCTGTGTTGCACAGGAAATAGCCAGTTTTGGCATCTTCTCAATTTCTACCAGGCACATTCTGCAATTGCCGGAAACGGAGAGTTTTGGGTGCCAACAGAAATGCGGAATTTCAATTCCGTTCTGAGATGCTGCCTGAATGATCGTCAGATTCGGATCAACTTCTAATTCTTTTCCATCTATCGTAATCTTTATCATTACGCTACATATCTTTTTATTGCAGGAATTTATACTGATATACTTCGAGTGCTTTCTTGAGTATTATAAGTGATCGCTTAAGATCATCGGTCTTCAACATGAATGCTAATCGAACCTCATTCGTTCCCTTGCCCTTTGTTGTGTAGAATCCCTGTGCTGGTGCTAAGAGAACTGTTTCGCGATCGTCTTCATATTCTTCAATAAGCCATTTGGAGAAGTGCTCGGAATCTTGAACAGGTAGACCTATAGTGATATAGAATGCTCCCTCTGGTTTGTAAAATGTAACACCAGGAATAGATTTTAACTCTTCGCATACAACATTACGTCGCTTTTTAAATTCTTCAACGAGGGGCTGCGTATACGGTTCCGGATTTTCAAGAAGCGGGACCATAGCTAATTGTTCAATCGTTGCTACTGAAAGCCGTGCCTGACAAAATTTCAATATTGTGGAAATAATTTCCTTGTTGTGACTTGCAAGTACGCCAATACGAACACCGCATACATTGAATTTTTTCGAGCAGCTTTCGAGAACAATTGCGCCATCTCGCACCTGAGGAAAGTCTGCAATGCTTATTGCTTTCTTCTCGTACGCAAATTCGCGATATGTTTCATCGGAGAGAATGAATAATCCATGCTTTATCGCTACATTGACAAGTCGTTGAATTTCTTCTCGATTATAAATTGTTCCAGTGGGATTAGATGGACTGCAATAAAGTATCGCTCGTGTCTTATTAGTGACAAAGGCTTCTATCGCCTCTTCCGATGGAATATGGAAGCCATTTTCTATCGATGTAGGAATAGCTCTGAGTCTCACATTCGCGATGCCTGCAAAACCGTTGTAATTTGCATATGTTGGTTCGAACACTATTATTTCATCATCTGTGTCGCAGATGGCACACATTGCTAAGGTAATTGCTTCGGATCCGCCTGTTGTAACAATAAGTTCACTTTCATCAAAGAGAATTCCAAAATGACTAAAATATTTTTTCCATGCCGTGAGTGATTCCGGTAAACCGTTGGATGGTGCGTATTCAATTGTCCGACGTGAAATATTATGCACCGCTTCAAGCACGGGCAACGGTGTGGGTAAATCCGGCTGACCAATATTCAAATGGTAGACATGGATTCCCTGCTTCTTACGAGCTTCCGCAATAGCCGCAAGTTTTCGAATAGGAGATCCTTGTATCTCTCGTCCTCTTCTGGAAACTGAAAGTGCAGTTTTTACATTATGTAAATCAGAGCTTTTCATAAAATCAAATGTTTGTGATAATTCTATTTTACCGTTGTCTCGTGTTTGCCATTTGGATGGAAGATGACTGTTGCGAAACGATCTTCCTTGAACAATTCTTCCGCTGTCGCCTGGACATCTTCCCGCGTTACAGCGTCAATCTTCTTAATGATTGCGTCGAGTGCAATGAGTTCTCCAAAATACAATTCAGAGCTTCCTAATCGTATCATTCTGTTAGGTATGTTTTCCATACCCAGCATCATACTTCCTTTTAACTGTGCTTTTGTGCGCGTAAGTTCCTGCTTTGTGATGCCTTGCGTCCGCAATGATTTTAATTCTTTCCACACAAGGTCAATGCATCGTTGGACGTGAGAATTATCGGTACCTATATATACACCGGCAGCGCCTGTTTCCTCCATCATATTATTGAAACTGTACACTGCATAAGCGAATCCGTATTTTTCTCTTATATTTTGAAATAACCGAGAGCTCATTCCATCCCCTAGCAATGTATTAAGCACCTGCATTGGGAAACGTCTTTCATCCTGCACACGAAAACCGATTGTTCCCAGACAAATGTGCGCTTGCTGAATCGGTTTGTAATATTCGCATAACACAGAACTCGGTTCTTCAAAGACAGATGGATCGTGTTCTGATTTTTTACTTGTACTATCCGTACTCTTTTGAATGTAGCGCTTAGATAATTCCACGACATCTTCATGTCTAAGGTTGCCGGCTGCTGCAACAACAAGTTTTGAAGAGGTGTAATGCTCTGTTCTATACTGAATAAGATCTTTGCGTGTAATTGAAGAAATCGATTTCGCAGTACCTATAACCGGCATTGCAAGCGGATTAGTTTTGAAAATGGCTTTTTCAAAATAATCTTGGATGATATCATCCGGATCATCTTCTGCTTGCTTCAACTCTTCAAGAATAACATTCCTTTCCTTCTCAAATTCTTTTTCCGGGAATGTAGGCTGAAACACCATATCGCTTAACACGTCTGTTGCCAATTCGAGATGTTCATCGAGAACACGTGCATAATAACAAGTGTGTTCCTTGCTTGTGAATGCGTTTAGATAGCCGCCAACTGATTCGATACTTTGAGCAATTTCCTTAACACTTCTCTTCTTCGTTCCTTTAAATACCATGTGTTCGATGAAATGAGATATCCCATTGTTTGCAAGGAACTCGTCTCGTGAACCTGTTTCAATCCAAAAACCCAACGACAATGAACGCACGTGCGGAATTTCTTCCGTAACAATACGAACACCGTTAGGAAGAATGGACTTTTTGTAAGTCGATTCGACCTTATGTATGAAAGAAGGCGAAACTGATCGCCTTATGGTTTTAAGCTTTTGCTGTTGATTCACAGAATCCCGATGAACACCGAATGAAGAACTTTGATAGAAAATAATTTCTATGATGAAGATATTGCATTTTTGATGGAGAGTCAAGAAATGCAAGGAATGGCGTTAAACGAATATGTCAATCACCATGCGGAAATAATAAAAGCCATATATTTTTTTATAATATTTCGGCAATTGTTGCTTTTGCTGCAATCATCGATTTTATTTTTGTCACCACCATATCAACTGCAACAAGATTATCTGCACCTCGGGGAATGATAATATCTGCCCAGTGTTTGCTTGGTTCAACAAATTCAAGATGCATCGGTTTTACCGTACTAAGATATTGGTTCATCACTGTTTCCACAGAACGCCCGCGATCAAGAATATCGCGCCTTATTCTCCTGATCAAGCGTTCATCTGCATCAGTATCAACAAATATTTTTATATCCATCAACTCGCGCAAGCGCTTTTCAACAAAGATCAAAATGCCATCTATAATGATAATATCTTTAGGTGCGACCTGCTGAGTCTCAGCCATTCGACGGTTTGTAGCAAAATTATAAATTGGTTGATAGATAGTTTTCCCTTCACAAAGCTGCATGATATGTTGAATTAAGATATCCGTTTCAAGAGAGTCCGGGTGATCGAAATTGATTTTATCTGGAGTAAGTCCCCCAAAAATTTCAAGATCCTTATAGTAAGAATCATGTTGAAGAACCACGATATGATTCCTGTCGAGACGGTCCAAAATTTTATTTGCAACCGAAGTCTTTCCAGAGCCGGTGCCGCCTGCTAATCCTATGACAAGTGGTTTCATTTATTTTCTTAAAGATTGTGGAATAATTCATTACAATATATGAGGAAGATGTGCGACTTTCAATTGTGCTGGCATAATTTAGCGCGGTTTTTTAGCTTGCATTGGCGTTGCATCAGAACCCATTATTTCCGATTATCGATCTTTTTCTATTGCTTGCGGCTGCTTTCTATCTACTTATTCAATTTGGTTTGATCGTAGGTTTAAGGAGATTGGATGATTCCATAAGCAATGAACGACCTTTTGTTTCCATCATTGTGGCAGCTCGTAATGAAGAAAAGAATATTTGCCAACTTCTCCAATGCCTGACTCATCAAACGTATTCACATTGCGAAATTATTATTATTAATGATCGTTCTACGGATAAAACGGCCAGTATAGTTGCTGACTTTCAGAAGAATTGTTCCAATATCACGCGCATTGATATCGCAGGTCTTCAAGATGATATGCCAGCGAAAAAAAATTCTCTTAGAGCTGGTATTGAAGCAAGTAGAGGTGAAATTCTCTGCTTTACAGACGCAGATTGCCTTCCCACTTCTCGCTGGATCGAAGAATTGGTGAAATCCTTTAAACCAAATGTCGGACTTGTGGCTGGCTATTCACCGTATCAAATTCCAAATGACCAAATTTCTACCGAGGGATTTTTTAAAAAGTTATTCTTCAAATTTATTGCATACGAAGAATTTCGTGCAGCAATTTGGGCGGCTGGTTCGATTGGTTGGGACAACGGTTGGCTCTGCACAGGTAGGAATCTTGCTTACAGGCGAAAAGTGTATGATGAAGTGAATGGATTCGAAAGAATTAAAATGTCTATTAGCGGCGATGATGACTTATTTTTACAGCTTGTGCGCAGGCAGACAGTTTGGAAGATTCAGTATGTTAAATCACGAGAAAGTTTTGTTCCGACAATTCCACCAATGAACTTTTGGTTATTTATAGAGCAACGGAAACGGCATTTCTCAGCCGCTAAGTTCTTCACACTACCGATGATGCTGTTTTTTTCCTTGTATCACTTATCAAATTTATTGCTATCGGTCTCTCCTTTTCTGTTCTTGATGAATATCTTATCTCTGCCTATGGTAATTGCAGTATTTTGTTCAAAATTATTAGGCGATATTATTTTGTTCAAATATTCTTATCGAACATTTGATGCACGCAATTTCCGTTATTCATTTATTCTGATGGAAATGTTGTACATTTTTTACAATTCATTTATTGGTCCGATAGGATTTTTCAGAAAGTTTGCATGGAAACAGAGTTAAACAAAACAGAGGCAAACAAATCTAGAGAAGTTTGGAAAAAAGTAATCTCTATTGTGACTCGCATTATTGTGAGTGCAATAATTTTGTACTTTATTATTTCCATGGTGCAATGGCAGAATGTAATTGTAGCATACAAGTCTGCTGATAGCGGTTTTATTTTTATTGCGGCGTTATTTTTGTTTGTCAACATAGGTGTCCGCACCATTAAATGGTACACTATGCTTCGCTCAGTCAAGGATAAGCCAACTTTTAAAGAGGCGTTTGGTTCGGTTATGCTTGGAATTTCTCTCGGTTCATTCACGCCAGGCGAAATCGGTGAGTTCGCTGGCCGTGCATTGCATATTACCGAGGCAAAACGATCTCATATAGTGGGGTTGGCACTTTTAGATAAAGCGCAGATATTCATTGTTACAAGCTGTGCCGGTATCTTAAGCCTTGCATGTTTAGCAGTCAACAATCTTCTGATTATAATACTAATAGCGATCGTTATTGTATTTCTTTCGGGCATTTTTGCCATGCGCATGGGAATAATTGCAACGCTCGGACACCGTTTTAACAATTCCTTTTTCCAGAAATCTTGGCTAACGAGAGTTCTTGATGGTTTTAATCTTCTTAATCCACAACAATTGTTCACTACCTTATTGTACACACTTGTTTTTTATGGCATTCTAATTTTGCAAATGTTTTGCCTCATTAATAGCTTCTCTCAAATCAGTCTAATACATGCTTTCATCGGAACAAGTGCGATGATGTTCGTAAAATCACTGCTCCCGATTTCGATAAGTGATCTTGGTATTCGAGAGGCAGGTTCGATATTTTTCTTTTCAACATATGGCATTTCACAAGCCGCCGCCTTAAATGCGTCGTTATTACTTTTTTTCATCAATATATTCATCCCAAGCATACTAGGAACTTACTTTATAAGACATCAAGAAATTTCAAAATTTACACTTGCGCAATTCTGGAAAAAAATAAGACAAAAATCCAATGATTGAAACTATAGCACTCGGATTACTCACTATTTTTACGATCTACTACGTTTATTTCATCACACGCATTCGTATTGGTTTGCTTTCTCTTCAGGTTGCCCCTTCGACAAGTATCCAGCCAACCGCTACTGTTATTGTTGCAGCGCGAAACGAGGAAAAATCTATTGCTCAATGTCTTCAATCGCTTGTTCAACAGACTTATCCTGTAAATAGATATGAAATCATCATTTTAGATGATGGTTCTACAGATATGACTGCTTCCATTGTGAGATCTTTTTCGGAAAGATACCCCAATATCCATCTTTTTTCGCTACCGGTTGGTACAGAACGAGAACTTGGCCGCAAGCCATTGGCAATTGCTAAAGGTATTGATCAATCTGCAGGAGAAATCATTCTCACTACAGATGCCGATTGCATTGCCCCGCCAAGATGGATCGAAATTATGGTTAATCATTTTGAGAACAATGTTGCGTTTGTAGCTGGACCTGTAGCAGAACAAAATTGTAAAAATTTCTTCTCCAAACTTGAGCAGTTGGAATTTCTTAGCCTTATCACAACGGCGGCTGGATTAATAGGTTCAGGGAGACCTATAATTTGCAACGGAGCAAACCTTGCCTATCGGAAAGATGCATTTGTCGCTATAGGAGGTTTCGGCAACAATGGTAGCTCTAACGACGACGAATCCCTGATGAATAGAATGATTCTGAGAAATATTGGAAAAGTTGTATTTGCTCCCGAATCGGACGCTATGATTACTACGCGATCATCAAACACAATAACATCATTTCTTCGACAGCGCATCCGTTGGGCAAACAAACGCGGTCAATACGAAGATAAGTCAATTCTTATTACGCTCATCTCTTTATATCTCTTTTTCCTAAGTCTTATTTTCACTGTATTCTTAATTCCCTTAGAACATCAGCTC